>JBFFNJ010000005.1:0-28728 GCA_041563215.1 Candidatus Deferrimicrobia bacterium
AAATTTTTCGCCGCTCCGCGCAGAAGCGTTGGGCCTCCTATGTCGATATTTTCTATCGCCTCTTCCCTGCTGCAGGAGGGGCTTTTTACCGTCTCCTCGAAAGGATAGAGATTGACGATGACCATGTCAAAGGGCCTTATATCGTGTTCCCTGAGAACTTTCATGTGTTCCCTTTTTTCTCTCATCGCAAGTATGCCCGCATGAATTCTGGGATGCAGGGTCTTAACCCGTCCGTCGAGCATCTCAGGAAATTCCGTGTAATCTTCGATCGCTCTGACAACGATCCTGTTCTTCTTCAGGAGACTGGCCGTTCCTCCTGACGCATAGATCTCGATACCGAGCCTGTGAAGGCCCTTGGCAAAATCCACGATGCCACTTTTGTCTGACACGCTGATAATGGCCCTCCTGATCCTCGCCATCTAACCCCACCTCTCTTTCCTGTTTTATGGGCTCACAGGCGGAGTTGCCCTGAGCAGAGTCTTTAAGTCCTCGTCTCTCAACTCGATCCCGAAGCCGAAGAAAAACGTCCTCAAATCGCTATTATCATTGATGAAATCATCGTATCCCGCAGTGAGAAAGAAGTTTCTAAAAATACTATAATTTCCGTAGAATTTCAAATGAGGATCGTTGTTGTCCCTGGTCAGGTCGAAGAAGTCAAGGTTGAAAACCAGCCTGTCCGAGAGGCTGAAGTAGGAGAGCCCAAAACCGCCCGTGGACTCCATCAACCCCCCCCTGAAGGAGAAATCGCCAAACTGTTTCGATATCAAAGCGTTGAACTTGAGGTCATCGTCGACCTCAACCTTCTCCGTTTCCACGGTTGTACCGGGAGGGGTCTGGGTTACTATCGTCCTGGTCGTCTCCACATTCCCGACAGGATCATCCACTATCCCGAAGAGGTAGTATTTATCCACCGTTGGCTGGATCTTCAGCGATGCGTACTGCTTGAAGTCGGAAGACTGCTCCTGATACTCGAGCCGGTAACCCAGATAGGTTTGGAGAGTCTCGTACTTTTTTATCTGCCTGTTTATCCCGTCCATGGCGGAGCTGAAATCTTCGTACGCTTTTTCATCGGTAACCAGTTTTCCAATTGTTCCCTCTCCACTCTCTATTTTCTCCAGAGTAGAGTCGAGCCTGGCTGAGGCCGACTTGATGTTTTCTATCGCCTCTTTTATGTCTTCCCGGTTCTCAGAGACGAATCCCTCCACCTGGTTCATCGTGCTTTCAATTTTGCTCGCAATCTCGGGTGTCCTTTCTTTCAGCGTGTCCGAGAATTCCCTGAGATTTGCAATCAGGGTCTTCATGTCCTGCTTGCTCTCACCCGACACCTCGCCCAGGTCGGCAGAAAGCCTGTCGAGGTTGTCGAGGATCCTCCCGATCTTTTTCTCATTGGCATCCATCAGATCCCGGAACACCCTCGTTGAATCTCTCAGGTTCACCACGATCTCTTTCAGGGACTCCTTTCCCTCCTCCTCCCCGAGCGCCTCTGCAAGCGACTCGGTTACTTTCTTGATGTCGTCGGCCATTATGGTTATTTTTCTCACGAACTCATCGAAGTTGGCCCCGGGAGTCGACTTTGACAAAACGCTCTCGGGTTGTATAAATTCCTCCTTTTCCTCACCGGGAATGATTTCGATATATTTCTCCCCCAGGAGACCCTCGGAGGCCAGGGAAATGGTTGAGTCCGCGGGAATGTCCACGTCCTCCTTTATGCTCATTCTGACCTTTGCCTTGCCATTTTCGAGCTGTATGCTGACCACATTGCCGATAGGGACTCCTGCCATCTTCACCACAGATTTTTCATCGAGCCCGGAAACCGTATCAAAGACCGCGTATATGATGTATCCCTTCTCCGTAACCTCAATTTTGCCGACTTTGAGCGTAAAGTAAGCGAGTATGAGAATTCCGACAAGGACGAACATCCCGACCTTCGCCTCCTTGGAAATAAATGCCATCATTTCCTCCGGTCTATAGGTTCTGCAGGCTTCGTGTCAAACTTTACAAACTCTTCACTTTCCTCTGTTATCGGACCCTCGGCACGGCCTTCTATGAACTGCCTCACAATGGGGTTCTCTGAACTTCTCACCTCGTCGGGGGTACCCACTTCAACGATTTTTCCATTATAAAGCATAGCAATTTTATCACCTATCTTATACGCAGAGGTCATATCGTGGGTTATGCTTATCGAAGTCACATTCAGGATACTCTTCATACTGATAACCAGTTCATTGATTACATCGGCCATAATCGGGTCAAGACCCGTTGTGGGCTCGTCATAGAGGAGTATCTCCGGTTCTGACGCAATCGCCCTGGCAAGGCCGACCCTTTTCTTCATCCCCCCGGAAAGTTCTGAAGGCATGAGATGCTGGATGTTTCTCAAGCCCACCAGGGAAAGCTTCTCTTCGACAACCTGATAAAGCCTGCCCGCCGGAACCAGTTTCAGCCTCTTTAGCTCAAACGCCACGTTCTCGCCCACGCTCAGGGAATCGAAAAGGGCCGCTCCCTGAAAGAGCATCCCGAATTTTTTCCTCACCTCGACCATTTCCTCTTCAGTTATCTTCGTCACATCAGTGCCATCGACTAAAATACTTCCCGCATCGGGCTTCAGAAGACCTATGACGCATTTGATCAGGACACTCTTTCCCGATCCGCTCCCGCCTATCACCACCATGTTCTCACCCTTGGAAATATCGAGATTAACCCCCTGAAGAACCCTGTTGGTTCCGAATGACTTGTGCAGATCTCTTATTTTGATTATGGGTTCCATGATCAAAACAGGAGGGCGGTGAGGAAATAGTCCGAGATGAGCACAGACATGGCCGAAAACACCACAGCCCTGGTTGTGGATTTTCCCACCCCTTCTGCTCCCCCCTCGGTTTTGAACCCCTGGGAACAACTGATCAGCGCAATGAGAAACCCGAAAACGGCGGCTTTCAGCAATCCGATGTATATGTCATCCAGCTCCAGGTATTGATAGGTCTTATTGATATACACCACAGGGTTTCCTCCGAGAACTTTCACGCTCACGAAATATCCCCCCACGATCCCGATGAGATCTCCGAAAATAACGAGAATCGGCATAACAATCGTCGTGGCGAGGATACGGGGGACAACGAGATACTTGACCGGGTTTGCCGCGAGGGTATACATGGCGTCAATCTGTTCCGTAACCTTCATCGTGCCGAGCTCCGCAGCGATCGAGGCACCCACCCTGCCCGAAACCATGAGCCCCGCAAAAACCGGCCCCAGCTCCCTCGTCATGGAAAGTGCGACAACGGTACCAACGAGGCTTTCCGCCTTGAATCTGGCAAAAGCCGACCATGACTGGAGGGCAAGCACCATCCCGGTAAACGCAGCGGTTATCAAGACCACGGGAAGAGATTTTAATCCTACCTCCTCTATCTGTTTGAGTATGTTACCTATTTCGGAGGGTGGCCGGAACGCCCAGTATGTTGCATCCATGAGCATACGGCCATGATAACCGAGGCTCTCTACCAAACCGTATGCAAGCTTTCCGATGGAGTTGATAAGCTCTGAAGCCAGATTCATAGAGTGCTCCGCACAAAACTTGACACGATTGTCACGCCTGCCCCATTCACATGCAGCCTACTCAACGAACACCCTCGGGACACGCTTCCCTATTCCCGTCAGGATCTCATAGGGTATCGTTGATGCCCTCTCGGCAACTTCTTCAACGGGTATTGCCACGTCCCACTTTTTTCCGAATATCATCACTTCCGAACCGACTTTCGCCTCAGCAATATCCGTCACGTCGATCATGATGTTATCCATGCATATGGCCCCGAGAATTTTTGCTGGCTTCCCCTCCACACACACCTCGAATCCGGGAGACAGGACCTTTCGCAAGCCGTCGGCGTACCCCACCGGCAGAACACCGATTCTCTCCCTCCCCTTGGTGAAATATTTCCTTCCATAACTAACGGGAAATCCTGCAGGAAATTCCTTCAGATAATATATTCTCGTTGTGAGGGTCATCACCGGAGCAAGGCCGATATCCTCGATCCCGGCCCTCGGGAGAGAACCGTACAGGGTAATTCCGGGCCTCACCATATCGTGCTGATCCCCGGTAAACCGTATTATTCCCGCGCTGTTTAAAACATGAAAGTCGACACCATCGGAAGGGAAGGTTTCCGCCACCTCTCTAAAGGCGCGCAACTGCCGGTTCGTATGTTTCAGGTCCTCCTCTTCATCCCCATCGGCAGATGAGAGGTGGGACATAACTCCCCTCAGATCAACGTATTTTGCCTCATCTATGACCCGTGATGCCCTTTCGGCCTCATCGGGAAAGATCCCGAGACGGCCCATCTCTGTATCCACCTTGAGGTGAATGCCCACCTTCTTCCGGACCCTGTTCGATTCGGAGATAATATCTTCCAGGTGCCCGATCGAGCCGATGACCACGTCGAGACCCAGGGATATCGCCTCATCCAGCTGATCGGGCATCACTCCTCCGAGCACGACAATATCCTCTGCCAAACCCCCATCCCGCAGCTGGGACCCTTCCTCGACCGTGGCAACGCCGAGCTGTGAAACGCCGCATTCGACAAGTCTCGAAGCTACAGGGACCGCTCCATGGCCATACGCATCGGCCTTGACGACAGCGAGAATCTTCGTCCGGGATTTCAGGTATCCCCTGATACTTTCAAGGTTGCTCGTTAGATGAGACAGGTTAATTTCCGCTATGGTAGGCCTACCCAAATGCCTCTACCACCTCTATTTTTTGGATTTCAAGGAAATTATAACCAAATCCGCGAATCCTTTCAAAATATACCGTCCCCCGGGTCTATTTGACCCTGCATATTAGCATTACTATATACTATTAAAAGATAGATTTTTAAACTGGTAATTTCACATCAAATATCGCTCCCGGGACACGTTCCCGGCCAAAAGACACGTAGTCGGATCACCCTGCCGATGAGAGGACATTTTCGCCACGGGGAAGGATGAATGCGGCAAGTCCCCCCAGCGCTGCGGGAAGCGCGCAATTCACCCCCGTACACGACATGGGTTTTGCCGATGAGTTCATATCGGCGGCCATGAGTAACCTTGCGCGAGGAGATGGGGAGGTGAACGGATAGATAGAATGGGGGACGAACAATGCGGCGCCATACCCGGGAAAGCGGACCAGCAGGGAGTGACTGATTGGCCGAAGGCCCCAGGACTCAGAATGCAGAAGCTGCCGGAAACAAACGATAAACCTTAAAACTTACATCCAGCAGAGAAAAAGTCCTCGAGGAGACCGCTTATTTCTTGACTTTTTCCAGGGTGTACCCATCCTTTGAATCAATCACGGTGTATCCAAGCGATTTTATTTCGGCGCGCAAACGGTCAGCCTCATCATACTGCTTGTTCTTTCTCGCCCGGACCCTTCTTTCGGCTATTTCCCGCGCCTTCAGGAAGTCCTCGTCACGATCTGACTCTCTGTCGATTTTCTCAAAAAGATCGAGCCCCAACACGGCATCCCATTTCTTGAGAAGATAAACCTTTTCCGCCCCCCCGAGATCTGACCTGACCATTTTCCAGGCTGTGGCAAGGGCTCTTGGAATGTTCAAGTCGCTTTCCAGGGCACCCTGAAATTCCTCCCCGAACTCCCGCGCCCGCGCGTGCGGCCTATCGCACGTTCCATGTTCTTCGAAAAGAGACAGGGCCTGATTCTTCAACCTCGAGCGGGCCTTCCTGGCTCCCTCCTGAGCCTCCATGGTGAAATTCATCACCGTCTTGTAATGAGCGTTGAGACAGAGGTACCGGAAGTCCATCGGCGAAAAGCCCCGTTTCTCCAGATCGTCCAGGGTGTAATCGTTCCCGGCAGATTTGGACATTTTCTTTCCGTTGACCAGCAGATGGCCTCCGTGAACCCAGTACCGGGCAAAATTCCCCCCCACCGCGCACCGCGCCTGCGCAATCTCATTCTCGTGGTGGGGAAAAACAAGGTCAATCCCGCCGAGGTGAACATCGAACTCCTTTCCGAGATACTTGAGGGCCATTGCCGCACACTCGATATGCCATCCCGGGAAACCCTCTCCCCAGGGGCTTTCCCACTTCAGCTCCCTCCCCGGCTCAGCCTGTTTCCAGAGGGTAAAATCCTCGGGATTTTTTTTGTGATGGTCTACCTCGCTCCTGTAACCTTCGAGTAATTGTTCCGGGAGGTTCCTCGAAAGCTTTCCGTAATCGCTGAACCTACCAACATCAAAATAGATGGTCCCATCCCTTTCGTAGGTGAAACCCTTCGAGACGAGTTTCGAAACCAGTTCGATCATCTCTTCGATGTGGTCGCTGGCGCGCGGGTAGAGGTCGGCAGGAACAATGCCCATCCTCTCCTCATCCCGCAGAAAGGCTTCCGTAAAATAACCCGCTATTTCCTCAGGCGTTTTTCGGGCTTCTCGGGCTGCAGCGATCACCTTGTCCTCACCTCGTTCGAGCATCTCCTGACGCATATGGCCCACATCGGTGATGTTTTTTACATGGTAAACGGTGCAGGAAAGATAACGAAGGACACGCACCAGGATATCCGACATGAGGTAGGTTCTCAGGTTCCCGATGTGCGCAAAACGATATACGGTCGGGCCACAGGTGTACATCCTCACGACAGAGGGATCAAGAGGGGTAAAAGGAACAACCTTTCGTGAGAGGGTACTGTAAATATGCAGGCCCATGGATTTTCCCGGACAAGCTTTTTCTGTGGCTCAATACTCCCAGAGGGCACTGTCTATTTCATCCTGTATCATCTGGATGTGTTTTTTTTCCTCTTCGGCCAGGAAGAGAAAAAGCTCCTTTACCTTCTCGTCTTCAAACCTGTCGGCCGCTTCCCGGTACTTTTTGTACGCCCATTTCTCCCTCTCGAGTGCATCAAAGAGAACTGCTGATGGGTCGTAATCCATGATAACCTCCCTGTTTGATATCCGTCAGACCGCTTTTTTCCGGTAGTCTTCGATCGCAGCCTTCACCGCTTCTTCCGCCATGACAGAACAGTGGATCTTTGCGGGAGGGAGCCCGTCGAGCGCCTCGGCAACATTCTCGTTCGTGATGGCGAGCACTTCGTCTACAGTTTTTCCCTTTATTATCTCGGTGAGCATGCTGCTCGACGCAATCGCAGCGCCACACCCGAAAGTCATGAACTTGGCGTCGGTTACGATATTGTCTTCAACCTTGATAAAAAGACGCATCATGTCTCCACATGCCGGATTGCCAACCTCGCCCACACCGCTTGCATCATCTATTTCGCCGACGTTTCTCGGGTTCATAAAATGATCCATCACCTTCTCACTGTAAGGCCCAATAGACATACCGTTACCTCCTGAGTCCCCCGCTTTTCAAATAATCCGAATAGGATGGTGATATCTCCCAGAGTCTTTGAACTATTCCCGGCATGATCTCGAGCACGTAGTCAACTTCATCAGGGCAACTCCACTTTCCCATACTGAAGGTTATGGAGCCGGTGCAAATATCTGACGGAACACCGATGGCCTTCAGCACATGGGAGGCTACGAGGTCTTCCTCATCCTGGGCTTTCAAGTTCGAGCTGCACGCAGAACCGCTCGCGGCCATTACGCCATTTATGTTCAGGTATATGAGGAGCGATTCACCCTCTGCAAATTCAATCCAGAAGCTCACGTGACCGGGCAGCCGGTTCACCTCGTGCCCGGTAAAGTGAATGTGGCTAATCCTATTTTTGAGCCCCTCCCTCAGCTGCTGTTCCAGTCCCCTCAACCGAAGGGCATCATCCTCCATTTCATCCATGGCAATTTCAGCAGCCTTGCCAAAACCGGCTATTCCGGGAACATTCTCGGTACCGGCCCTCAAACCACTCTCCTGAAACCCCCCCTCTTGAAGCGGATCGACGCGGGTACCCTTTCTCACGAACAGCGCGCCGGCCCCCTTTGGCCCGTAAAAGTTGTGCGCCGACAGTGTGAGAAGATCTGCTCCCATCCTCTCCACGTCCACGGGTATGTGGCCGGCAGAAGCGGTTGCATCACAGTGAAAATAGACCTCCTTCTCCCTCGCTACGGATCCAGCCTCCAGAACGGGCATTATGGTCCCGATTTCCGAATTTGCGTGCATGACCGAGATGAGGATCGTATCGTCCCTGACAGACTGTCTTAGCTCCTCAGGATCGATGAGGCCGTGCTGGTCAACGGGAAGGTAGGTAATCTCGAACCCTTCATTTATCAGCGGTAACAAGGCATTTATGACGGAGAAGTGCTCTACCTCTGATACGATGATGTGTCTCCCCTTTTTTTTCATGGCCCTGGCTACACCCTTTACAGCCAGGTTGTTGGACTCGGTCGCCCCGGACGTGAAAATGACCTCTTCGGGAGTTGCGTGAATCAAACCGGCAACCTTCTCCCTTGCCTCCTCGATGGCTCTCAATGCCAGCTGTCCCTGCTCGTGAATATGTGAGCTCGGGTTACCGTATTTACCCACAAGGAAGGGAAGCAGCGCATCGAGCACATCCGGGTGAAGGGGCGTTGTGGAAATATGGTCGAAAAAAACTTTTCTCATGAGTACTCCGGGGAGCGTTTTATCCCCCTATTCTTCCTCCGAAATCCCGAACTCCTCCATTTTTTCCTTGAGCAGTGCAATGTGTTTCTCTTCCTCATCAGCCAGGAATCTGAACATTTTCTTGATCGACTGGAGTTCTGCTTCTTCCGAAGCTTTCAGGTAATCGTTGTAGTTTTTCTTTTCCAGCGAAAGAGCCATCCTCAAGACCTTTGAAATCTCCTCTTTCGGCATATGCCACCTCCCCGTTCATATTTAATGATGAACCATTTAATTATCAGTTTCAATCATAATAGCAGAATACGACAGCCCTCCGCATGACACCATCATTTTGCATCTTTCCCCCTTCCAGCGTGCTACAATATAAAAGTTTTTCAATTCGATGCCCATTCATGCGAGGTGAGGGTGAGACAGAAAACCGCAGTTGTCATCGCCGCTCTTATCGTGGCAATAGCAGGCGGTTACATTTTTCTCAAGCAGCGGCCTTTGAAGATAGGGTCTACCGGAAAAGAGTCACGGGGCGGTCATCCACCGGTACTTGCCCCTCGATTCGAATTGGAGAATATATCGGGGGAAAAGATAACCCTCGCAGACTTTCAGGGAAAAGCGGTGGTGCTGAACTTTTTTGCCACCTGGTGTCCGCCTTGTCAGAGCGAGATACCGGGATTTGTGAACGTCTACAACGAATACAGGAGCCAGGGACTTGAAATAATCGGAATCTCCCTGGACAATGACCCGGAAAAAGTTCTCCCCGAGTTCATAACCGAATACAATATCCCTTACGCCGTCGCTATAGGTTCACGTGACATGATCGGCATGTACGGGGGACTGAAATCATTACCAACAACCATTTTCATCAATAGAAAAGGCGAGATAACAAACGTGCACATGGGATTCCTGGACGAAGCGACCTTCGAGGAAGAGGCGAGAAAGATCCTCTGATGTTGGGTTACAATTCAGGTATAGCTTTATCTGACCGTTTCCCCGACGCAAAGAACAAAATCCTACCTTTTTATCTCAATCGAAGAATCGCCGAAGAAAACAGGTGCAACCGTGGGTGCTTAAGGGCTTAAAACTGACGCGTATGTGGTTTATACCGATTCGACTCTTTCCACCGACGGAATCTCGTCCTTCAGCGCAACTTCGATACCATTTTTCAGGGTCAGCGATGCCATCGGACAGCCTCCACATGCTCCTGTCAATCGCAGTTTGACAACTCCATCCTCTACGTCGACCAGTTCCACATCACCACCGTCTGCCTGAAGAGCCGGTCTTACCTTTTCAAGAACTCTTTCCACTGCCTCACGCATAATGTGATCCTCCTTTGCTGTAATATTATATCACTTATCATTGTTTGTTTTTCTCTGTCCTCGCATTAACGTAGGTTTGATGTTTCTTTGCGTAGGAAGATTCAGTCCGCCGCAACGATCTCGATCCCTGCCTTTTTCAGCATGCTTTTCACCACTTTGTACTTGTTCGTTTCGATCCTCAACACAAGAATCTTCATATCAGGGTCTTCGGCAGAAGCCGTTACGACCGACACGATGTTGACATCAAACTCATTCAAAAGTTTCGCCACCTTGAACATCTGGCCCGATGTGTTCGGCAGTTCAACCTCGACCCGGTAACCCGGCCTGTTGATGCCCATGGCATCCAGAAACGCGTCGAGAATATCGGTCTCCGTCAGTATGCCAACCAGATTTCCATCATCCACGACAGGCAGCGCACCGATCTTTTTTTCCCTCATGATCAGCGCTGCCTCCTCAACGGGAGTTCTCGGTGAAACCGTGTAGGGTTTCTTGGTCATGATCTGTTTGATCTTGATCTTGTCAAGAAGGTAATATATTTCCCGTATCTCGAGAGACGTTGCCGGGGAGGGCGATGCTGCCTTTATATCCCTGTCGGAAACTATCCCGACGAGACTCTCTCCCTTCCTGAGCACAGGAAGGTGTCGTATCCCCTTTTCCTTGAGAAGGTCAATCCCCTTTTTCATGGAGTCCTCTTCATCGACCCAAATGGGGTTCTTCCGCATTCTTTTGGCTACTATCATCTGATTCCTCCGGAATTGTTTTGCCGCGAGCCACTTGGAAGTTTACTGCCATGGCAATTTCCAGGCAAGCGCTAGTTCATCGCTCCATAAAATAATTTCTGGTCAAGAGGAATAGATCCTCTTTCGATACGGCAGACATGAGCGACACCTTCAGGTTTTCCCCTGTTTCAAACACCACGAACGAAACCCCCTCCTTCATGCCGGACAAAAGAGTTGCGGCATCGAGAAAGTCTTTCCTGGTCGAGGCACTCTCACCGCCCAGAGAATAGATACCGAGCAGATAGAGATGGCTCTGGAAAAAAAAGGGGACAAATGCCCCCTTTACCCTCATTGTTTTGACCCGATGGAGAGAGAGGTATGAAAATCCTTCCTCCGGCAAAGTGAAAGAGAAGCCGAGGAGTGATAGGATCTCTTCCTCGATCTCTTTTTTTTCACGAATTGCCGGCTTTTTCTGGGACTTGTGCGTGAGCTTTTCAAAATACCTGAACTGCTCATCGAGGACCTTTTCTCCCCGAACCTCAACGGACTTCATCATCATTCTCGCCGTAATCAACCCGATGAGGGCAGTGAGAAAGAGAAAAACGACTACTCTCGGTATCCTTTCTCTCTTATGATACATTCGGCACACACCTGCGTGACAAACCCGCCAACGCTATCGATAGGGAACCTGTATTCTATTATCTGCTAATCGCTTGAACAACTCCACCCCAATGAACCTTCCCGATGAGATAGTCAGGCGCCCGCACTCCCTGACCCGCGCGCGGATTTTGCCCGGATTTGCGGCTCCTGCGCTCAATACACACGGGCCGGATCAATCAGTGCGTACGTTACCGGGCTGATGGAGCGTAAAACGCCAAGCCCTGATATTTTTTCTCTCCTGTCGAGGGAAGGCACCGTGCCTGTAACCTTCGCGTAATCCCCCTGCCAAAAGTCGAAATAATTCCCTCCTCCCATCTGATTCGATGTTACAATATTCCTTAACACGCGGGGGGATTCGACGCTTTCCGGAAAAATAATACGTGACCGACAAACAGACAATAGAGGACCTCAAGACCGAACTCATCGAATACTTCGACTCAGGCGAATCCTTCCTCCATCTCGGGATGAGCCTGAAACGTCTCGTCCGGTTCCAGCTCGCCATATTTTTCGAAATCGACTGGAATACAATAAGCCTCGTTCCTCTAAACTTTTTTCCCTCTGCCACGCGTAAAGTTCTGAAGCTCCAGAACCTCTCGATTCCATTTGACAGCTCAATTATAGATATCTTTTCCCAAAGCTGGATCCCGTTCAAGAAACCAGGTGAACGGTCAGGCCTGATGGGCAGAGAGATCGATGAACTTCCCGAACCCTTCGTCCTCTTTCCCTTGAAAGTCAAACAGCGCGTTCTCTGTGCAATTGGCCTGTCCGGCCTCAAATACAAGAAGGAAAAAGACCTGGATGATCTCTCAGAGCTCTTTCGGCAACTTTCCCCGGTGCTCGAAAAAAACATGGTAATCGACAAATCGGTGAGACGAAACCAGCGACTCGAGACAATTATCGGGCAGGGACCCACCACATATTTCATCGTCAACCGGACTGGCCATATAAACGAGTTTCTCCCCTGCAATAAAAATTTTCTCGCATACACTCCGGAAAGGGTAGTCAGGGAACCCCTTTCACTACTCTTTCCGATGGGAAAACCGATACTCAAAGCCATCTGGAAACAGGTAAGAAGCAATAACAGCCGGGTTTGGGCTCTGGTCAACCTTGCAAATGGGCGAAAAAACCTCGCTTCCCTCACCATCGAAAAAGTGCTGCTCAAGTACACCCTTCAGAAAGAGTATTACCTCGTTGGCATCGAACCACTGGAAAGTGAACTCCTGGGAAGTATTTCGTCTGATAAGACCTCTCTGGCAACACAAAAGGACGGTTGTTCCGTCATTCGGGTGCACATCTGCACCGAAAACTTGCGCTGTATAAGGAGGTGCGGAAAAATGGCAGAATACTCAGGGGAAGGAACGTTTATCGTCCACAACGCCACATTCAAGGATGAGCGGTGCGGCCTGGAAAACAACTGCCTCATAGAATATCTATCAGTAGGTAATCACCCTCATGCCGAAGTCGCGATAGAGTAATTCCCTCAAACCCAGGTCAACCTCTCCATCAACGAACAGGATATCCCGATCACCCCCCGTGGACTCTTTCTTCAGGGCAAACCCCGACGCACTCAGGGTGTAACCCTTATCCTTCCCGCCGCTGATGATCTCATTCTCGAAGAGGGAATACTCTATCCCGGCAAGCTTCAGCAGTCGGGGAATAATTGTCGCGTATGAGCTGTTTGCCTTGACCGGCATAATCCTGTACCCCTCTTTTACCAGCAAATCGGTAATCGGCTCGGCAAACCTCTCGTGATCGAGAATATACGGCTGTTTTTTCGCCCAGAAAACGAGATCTGGCTTTATGGTCAGGGTAAACGCACCTTCCTTTCCCTTTATCGATATCTTGTGTGACCTGCTGGAGCGAACACCTGCTGCATCGAGGATATACTTTGCTCCATCAGGGAGCACTTCCGGCACTTTTTCCCTGGCATAGTTATCCTCGGTCGACTCTGCGTAGTAGGAGACGACATAGCCTTCTCCTATAGCCCGGTCCACGTAATAGGGAATCACCACTACCCCCGTTTTGAGGCAGTAGGCATATATATTCGATTGAGTCGGGGAGAGGGAGGGCAGGCGAAGTCTCTTGATTGCATTCACGTCTCCCTTCAGTAAACTGTCATTCTCCCGGAGCACGATCAGGTCGGCGTTGATGGAGACGGACACTTTATCACCGATCACCAGTTGGGTCGTTCTTCCATCCTTTACCGAATAGTATCCCCCGACTTTCAGCAGGGCTTCCAGATAGGCCTCGATACCCTGATCGCTGTCGTGCCTCAGGACGGCGTAGCCCATCCACTTATCCCGCAGAACCCTCTCCACTTCCAGGGGGATGGAGTCCCAGAGGTCCAATATTATGTTTCTTCCATTCGAGAATCTTGCAATGGGGTACTTTTCCATATTGAGCACAAGCTCTCCCCCCCCATCAAGGGGAACATACATTTCACCCGAAAGTATCAGCTTTTCTCCGAGTGCCGAGAGCAGGTCGCTGAAGAGTCCCCTTTGCTTTGGAAGGGACATCTGAAAATCGGGGCGCAAGGACTCGTGCGGTCGGGTGGACGTGATCGTGCCGGCATCGACATCCCCCCTCATTGCCATATCTTTCTCGAAAACCTTCTCGGGATAGGCCCGTTCAACCTCCAGGGTTCCCTTATCTCCCCCCGCGGGCCGATCGAGCACCGGTTTCTCCGGGGACAAATCTTCTTTCTCGGACCCACCCCTTATCTTTTCATCTCCGACAATCTCGCCATCGAGACTGCTCGCAATCTCCTTTTCCCCTTCACGGGAATCAGCCTGATCCTCTCCGGCCTCCTCCTCCATATAGGCAAAAGTGGGTTGCCGCTCATCTCTGTCTTCCAGAAAATAGGAGTAGTTCGGAAGATAGAATTTCTGCCCGGGATAAATCAAGTCGGGATTCTTCAAAAAGGGGTTTAATTCCTTGACCTCTTCGATATATTTCAGCATCCCCCTGGTGCCTCTGAACTCGCCTGGCGCGGTCTTCCACAAAAAATCCCCTGAAGTCACCTTGTATTCATATATCTTCCCCTGCCGGACCATATTTTCGAAAAGATTTTTTTTCCCCAGGGTTCCTACATTCACGGGCAGTTTTACGCGGCTCTTCCTCTGAATCAGAGAAGGATTCTCTATGCCGGGATTTGCCTTCTTGAATGCTTCGACGAACAGGGAAAACTCACCCTTTCTGCCCCCGAGCTTATCGGTAAATATTTTCCATAGAGAATCTCCCCTTTCCATTCTGTACACTTCGAAAAACTTTATCTGCTCACCCGCTTTTTCCGCAATTACCCGTTTTTCAAGATAAATATTTGGTCTTCCTGCGCTCTCCTTCGCTGCTAGAGCAAGGCTGTGGCTTTCAGGTTGCAGGACGAGAATCAACAGAAGGGCAATATGACGGTTCACTTGACTCTCCTTCAAAAACTATAGTCGGGAAAAGTACATTCTCCGGCATGCACGCCGATGGTCTTGTACATCTTGGGGCTCACCCAGGGCTCTTCAAGAATACCGTCATGTATCGACCAGGCCCTTCCCCTCACGGATTTCTCCATCCCCTTTTTTCTGAATGGCGTCGACCCGTCGAGTCTTTCGAAGAGAGTCCCCCCGGGTTGAAATTCCCGGTGAATGTACTTCATTCGCTCCTTCCCTTTCATGTGCGCGAACCCGTATTTTTCGTATATTATAGCGCTGTAGTATCCGAGGGGCTCCAGGAAAAAATAGCGGTGGCCCATCTTGGAAAAGAAGTCATCCCATATCGAAACGAGCTGTTTCATGAGCCTGAGCCCCTTCCTGACCTGCCCCGGGGCAAGGCCGGCCTCCATCGCCCTTATCTCCTCGGGAATGTTTCTCCGCACCGTTCCGAAATACGTTTCCCTTCCCGCATCATCAACATCGATGTTGTAGCGTTCCGATTCGGGGTCGTTAACGACGATGAAGGATATTTCCATCTGGCCGAAGGATGTGGTTGAAATGTCCAGAAACATAACAGGATCACTGTCATCGGGATCCCTCCACAACTCTACCTGGAAAAAGGGCATCTTTCGGGGATTTGTAAACTTTACGCACTCTTTTCCGATAGGGTTCTTAAACGTCCTCCTGTCGATGGAATAGGTCTCGAAAAGGATATCGGGAATAAGGGGCAGCAAAAAGTCCCTTCTCTCCAATTCCGGCATACTGTTGATGTCGAAAGCTGTCTGCGCCATTGAACCCGGGTTAAAACTTCTTAGTCTTCAAGCCATCGAGGGAATCGAACAGGCTGTTGCGTATGTCCAGGACAGGTGAGCCATCCACGGCATCGAGATAGACTACGTGCAGGACATTCCCTTCGATGCCCACTACCTCGACCGGACAGATACCGACAGGGTTTGGCCTGTCCGGACCCCTCGTTGCAAAAACTCCGCTCTTCCTTTTCCTGTTCCAGAGGGTTTCTCTTTTTGCCCCATCCATCCAGTACAGGAGATCAAGAATGTCTCCGATACGTATTCCCTCAACCCCCTTTTCGTATTCCTGAAATACCTCTACGCGAGAAATTTCGTCGCTGAGAAAACCCTGTTTTGGAGCTTCTTTTCTCGATGGAAAAGCAGACCTGATGATCCCGATCGGCCTGACGTGAATTTCTCTCCTGTTGCCGCCCATATTCAATCTTCGTAGAGACTGTCGAGCAGGTGGCCGTACTTTTCCACGACAACCTTTCTCTTCACCTTGAGTGTTGGAGTGAGTTCGCCTGTCTCCTGAGAAAAGTCCTCGGGGACGATAAGGAACTTCTTTACCGTCTCGAAGGACGCAAGCTTCGCGTTCACCCTATCGACGCTTTTTTGAATCAACTCGTTAACCTCCCCTCCGGTGACAAGATTCTCATAGCTGTCGTATCGAATGCCCTGCTGCTTCGCCCAGGCCTCGATCTCCTCCCTGTTGAGGGTTACGAGAGCCGTCAGGAACTTCTTTCTGTCCCCGTAAATGAATGACTGAGAAATGAAATTGTCCATCTTGAGGAGATTTTCTATGTTTGCAGGAGGTATGTTCTTTCCTGATGCCGTTACGAGAATATCCTTCTTTCTGTCTGTGATCATTAGAAAACCATCCTCGTCTATCTCACCGATATCCCCCGTCTTCAGCCACCCATCTTCGGTTTTCGCATTTTTCGTGGCCTCGGGGTCATTCAAATACCCCTTGAAGATGTTCTTTCCCCCTATCAGTATCTCACCATCCTCTGCAATCTTGATCTTCACATCCGGAAGCGGCAGGCCTACGGTCCCGAATTTAAAATTATCGAGCCTGTTGACAGAAGCCACCGTCGAGCACTCTGTGAGGCCATATCCCTCCAGGATCAGCACGTCCATTGCATGGAAAAACTCGGCAATTTCCTTTGCAAGGGGGGCTCCGCCGGAAATGAAAAACCTCAGCCTCCCACCGATCCTCTCTTTGATCTTGTCGAAAACGAGCTTTTTTGCGACAGCAAACTTGACACCGAGCAGAAAGGGAATGGACTCTTTCTGCTGCCGCAAACGGGACACTTCGATCCCGGTTTTCAGGGCAAACTTAAAGATTTTTTTTCTCATGGGAGATCCCTTCTCGACCATATCCATTACCCTGTCATAAAACTTCTCATAGAGCCTCGGGACGCTGACCATGATATGAGGTTTGACTTCAGCCATGTTATCTCCCACGGCATCCATGCTTTCGGCGTAGGCGGAGAGCAGATTCGCATCAAAGGAGATGAACTGTTCGATCCTGCCAAGGGTGTGGGCAAAAGGGAGAAAATGGAGCATTATTTCACCCTCCCTTATGTCTGTTGCCCTGATGGAGCAATCAACCATGAAATGAAAGTTTTCCTGGGTCGTCACCACGCCTTTCGGCGGACCCGTTGTACCGGAAGTGTAGATAACGGTTAAATCAGCTTCCGGTTTTATGTCCCCGGCAACCCGGTCGATAAAACCGGGATCACGGTTTTGCGCTTCCTCTCCCCTCTTTTGCAGCTCGTTAAAGGAAATCACATCGGAGGGCTCCATCAGATCCGATTCAACGGGTGTCATGGAGACAATCCACTTCAGGTCGGGAATGTTCTCCCTTATAACGTTCACCTTCATCATCTGCTTTGCGTCTTCAACAAAGATTGCCTTCGCTTTGCAATCTTTGAGTATGTATTCAACCGTATCGGGAAGGAGTGAGTGATAGACGGGGACAGGGACAAATCCCCCGACTATGCAGGCCGCATCGGCGAGAGTCCATTCAACCCTTGTGTAGGAGAGAATGCTCACCTTGTCTCCCTTTTCCAGGCCCATCGAATAGAGGCCGGCTGCAAGCGACCTGATAATTTTTCCCGCCTGGGCGCAGGTCATGTCAACCCAGGAGTTATCCCTCTTGTATCGAAACTTCACCTCATTCTTTCTGCTTTCAAGCCTGTCTAAGAACATCTGGGATAGGGTTTCATATCCCATATGAACCTCCATCTTCGAGTTATTCACCGTATTCGATTGCCAGGGTCACCGTATTGCTTCGTTTGTTCTTGCTGTTGAGAATCCAGCCGGTATATACCAGCCGCCTTACCTTTTTATCCATATGGGCCGTTTCGGTGAGGGTGAATATGGAATCCCCTTCTACCCTGTCACCGTGTGTCCCGTTATCATACAGGACATCGGTCCCGAAGGTTATGTTCCCCGTGTCGATATCTTTTGCATAGTAGTAGAGAAGCACCGTGTCGCCCACATATTCCTTTTTCGAGCTGAGATTGAACTCGACGACTTTCACCTCGAGTCTCCCCTGTTCTCCCTTCTTGAGGAACGTGGGGTACCATATAATCTGGGCAAATATTTCGGAATCGACGTGACAGCTGAGGCAGAGCTTCTTTCCCGTGATCGTTTTCTTCTTGTGGACGGGTATTCTCTCGATAACATCGTGGCAGCTCGTGCATACGATTTTTCCTTCGCTGTCCAGGGGAAGGAACTTGGTGCCCTCTGACGTCGGTGAAACAACCAGCGTCACCGGATGCTCGTGCTCGAAGTCGCCGTGACACTGGCCGCATATTTTGTCTATTTCCCCCTTGAAACGCAGACTTGCCTCCTGCCGAGACACGCCTTCCTCCCCGGGAACCCGGGTGTGACACTTGATGCAGTTCTCCCTGTCGCTGCTATCGTGAAAACCTCCGGGCCCCGATGCGGAAACTGCGCCGGTGAAAGAAAACAGGCACACCACAAGCAAGAGCAGCAAAGCATTTCTCTCCATCGCCTACCCTTTCTCGCTCCTTCACGTAAAAGATTTTATAAATGGTAACGCGTCCTCGAAAGTTACTCTCCCATCCATCAGGAGATTGACAACGGATTCTTCAGGCCCCAGCCTGGCTAGGGACAGAATTTTCTCCCGCTTCTCTCCCTCGGGCTTATCCATCAACAGCTCCATCCGCACAGAAGGGGAAAATACCATGAGGTCAAAGAGGGCTGTTTTTCCCGTGTACCCCGTGCCGTCGCAGACTTCACAGCCCGTGGGTATGAAGTATTTCAACTTTCTCAGGAACTGGGCTTTGTCCGATTCTATCATCTCCCGGGAGAGATACATAGATGGTATGGCGGGTAGTTCCTTCTTGCAGACGTCGCAGAGGATCCTGACCAGTTTTTGAAACACCAGCGCCTTCATCGACGAGGCAAGCACATAGGGGGAAATCTCAGGATTCACGATTCCCTGCAGAGCATTTTCCAGCGACTGGCTCTGAATCCCTGCAAAAATGCTCATCCTGGAAGAATCGATGCGACCCATTTCACTCACGAGTCTTTCAACGGGAATGTTGTCGTACATCAGAATATCGGGAGAAAGAGTCCGAACAATTTTTTCAATCGACAGGTCCTCTTCCATCATCTTCTTCTCGATCTGTATGAACCCTTCGTTTTTGTATCTTATGTCTTCCTCCATCGCCACGATCCGGAAAAAAGGATCCCGGGCGTGCCGGACCATTGAATACAGAGTCGTGGATACGCCATCGTACAGGGGTGAGGCAATCACGTATACCCCTTTTTCCCTGCGTATCATCCCGGTTATCGATTCCAGCTGATCCCTGTCGAATCCAAGATTTTCTATCGAGAGCTTTCCCAGGGCATTCGGTATAACCTTCACAACCGCCTTTTTTGCACCGGCTCCTGAAATCAGAGCTACCTTGTACATGCCGAACCTCTTCCCTTTCCCCGTCTCGACAATTCTCTCTTCTATCGTCGCACTCCCTTTGTGGAAGCCGCACAACTTCTTGAGCCCGGAAAAGACAACCTCCCCTACCTCCCCCGGTGTTTCAAGGAGGATGACGCTCCGTGAATCTTCGCGGCCCTCGATAATGAATTTTCCCAATATATGGTGAAGGGTCATCACCTCGATGCCTTCAATCCTTGCCATATAGAGTATTTCCGATACGAGGCCAATACTGTCTCTCGCACCCAGGAACTTGGCCACGTTGATCTCCTTCGAAAGCTCTCCCGATATGCTTTTCTCCGTTATGAGCAGAGGTGGTGGATAGAGTCTCATGAGCGTTTTCTGGAGTGAATCCCTACCCACGAGGGCTACCCTGACCTTTTTCCCCGTCACCCCCTCGATCCGCCGGAACACTCTCGGGCGAAGTGGATTGTGAACGCCGACGGTAACGAATTGATCATTCACCGATAGGGGAATTATCTCTTCTCCCCACGCGATTTCCGAGGGTATGACTGCAGCCAAAGATACATCCACGTCCCCTTCCTTGAGCACCGCGTAAGGGATGTCAAAGTTTTGAGAAAAAATAAAGGGAAGGGCATCGGCAGAGACAAGCCCCGTTACCATCGCCTCCTCGAGGATATCCCGGCCGCTTGCGAGCGAGGCCTCTACGAGTTGGGAAATGCTTTTTACATCCAGAAGCTTCAGGGAAACGAGCTTTTCCACTATTTCCTTGCTCTTTTTCATCACCCTGTCCACGCCTCGCTTGCTTTCATACTTAAAAAACTTTATATAAAATTGCTATGGTTGTAAAATCTATTTAATTTCGTGGGCCGAATGACATTTGCCGCGGGAGAAATGGCAATGAAAAAGTTTTGTTGTCTTGCATTTGCAGTTACCTTTGCCCTGCTCCTCCAGGGCTGTTTCGTAACGACAACGAAATACGACTCAAAAACAAAAGAAGCCGATATGTTAAGAAGCGCCCTCTCTGAGAGCAAGAAAAAAAACAATGCCCTCATTACAGAAATAGAGGAGATCAGGAAAACCGTCGATTCCCTCTCGGGTGAGCTGAAAATTACCAAGAGTGAACTATCAGCCCGGGGAGAAGAAGTTGAAAGGCTGCAGGGGACCGTAGAGGAACTCCAGAAGAGATACGACACCACGAAAATATCGAGGGAAACACTGATCAGCGAACTTCTCGAAAAGGAAAAAAAATACTCTATTCAGATCAAGGATCTGACGGTGGAAAACACGAAGCTCGAAAATACCGTTGAAACGCTGAACGGGGAGGTTGACGCCCTGGAAACCCGCCTGGCATCAGCCGAAGCCAGGAGCAGGGAACTGGAAGAGCTCTCCTCGATGGTCCATCTCCTGGAAGGCAGAATCGCACGCCTGAAAGAGGAGATTGCAGATTTTCTCCCCCTCTCCGGCGTCAGGCAGAAAGGGGCGGCTGCCCTCTCGGAGACTTACTCTTCGCGGTTCATGTCAAGGGACATCTCCTTTCTCTTTGCCTCCGTGCCATTCGAAGCAGCGCTGGACAGTGACGGGAAAAAACTTTCAGAGGATTTTCACGATTTCCTTACCACCCTCGTCGAACTCTGTGAGAACGAAAAAGATTGCAAGATAGACATAATCGCAACGGGAAGAACCCACGATGGAAGCCTGGAATTTCTCAACGCCCTGAAGGACAAAGAGCTCGTCCTTATCAAGGCTCTGGAAAGTTTCACCGCATCGCTGGACAAAAGAGCAGATTTCATCAGGCGCCAGGGGCGTGTCACCGTGATCGACAAAATGGGGGAAAAGGTGACGGACCGGGTGGACGTAAACATCTATCTCGTCCGGGAGCAGGCCGGGTAACCCGTCAGGCAGGCAGTTCACGCCCAGAGCGGAACCTTTCTGAATTCACGCACATCGATAAAACCCTTATCCGTGATTCTGCCCTCCGGTATAACGGGAAGTGCGATAAAAGACAGGATATTGACGAGGTCGATGCCCAGGGGGGAGATTTTTTCGCACACCGCTTTCACCCCCTTCATTTCGGAGACAACCCTTTCATACCTTGCGGCAGAAACGATTCCCCCCACTTTCAGGGGAAGACGGGAGCACTCCCCCCGGCCGCTCAGGGCAGCGATTCCCCCTCCCATACGGGCAACAAGCCCCGCCGCCTCAAACATCTCATCGTCCGACGCCCCGGCCACCACAAGGTTATGGGCATCGTGGGCGAAGGTGAGCGCAATGGCGCCAGCGTGAAGCTTCAGTCCCCTGACAAACCCTTTACCAATCCCCCCGGTACCCCCGTGCCGCTCGATGACGCACACCTTCACCAGGTCCCTTGGCAACACAGTCGATGCAAACCTGCCCGGAAAAACATCCCCGGGAAGGGTGACTATCTCGTTGCTCAGCTGGCCGGGAATCACCTCTATTGCCTTCACGCTCTTTTTTCTCTTCTTTACTCTGAAAGCTTCCGGGGAGAAGGCGGGAGGAAGGTGAACGGCCCTCCCCGTTCCCAGGTTCGACGGGGCATTTACCTCCGGTACCGGTTCGCCAGACAGGTACCGAACATTGCCCGCCACCAGGACCCTGTGCGGGACAAAATCAACAAGATCCTGGTAGATAACCAAGTCCGCGCGGTACCCGGGTGCGACGGCGCCAAGGCTCGTGAGGTTGAACCTCATGGCTGTGTTCAGGCTGACCATGCACAGAAGATTCATCGGGTCGATCCCCATTTTCACCCCCTGGGCGAGAACCTTTCCCAGGTAGTTTCCCTCTGCCATGTCGAGAACATTCAGGTCGTCAGATACAATCGAGATACGGCTGTTTCCCTGGAACTTCTCGATGAAGGGATAAAGGGTCTTCAGGTTCTGCGCAATCGAACCCTCCCGCACCATCACGTGAAAACCCTTCGAGAGCTTCTCCTCTGCCTCCTCCGGGTCCTCTGTCTCGTGGTCCGAAGACACGCCGCTTGCCCTGTATGCCGACAGGCCCTTTCCCCTCAGCCCCGGGGCATGACCCTCGAGGGGAAACCCCTCGAAGAGTCTCACCTTCTCTATGAGATCTCTCTTTCCAAGCGTCAGCCCCTGATAGTCCATAACCTCGCCGAGGGCGACGATTTCACGGAACCCCTTGAGTATAGCCATGTCCTTCAGCCCAATTTTTCCTCCCGGCGTCTCGAGGGGAGATGAGGGAACACAGGAAGGGCAGGAGTAATAAATCCTCACCGGCGAATGACGCGCCATATCTATCATCCACAAAACTCCCGGAAGGCCAAAAACATTTGCGATCTCGTGGGGGTCGGCAACAACGGCCGTAACCCCGGAAGTAAGGCACAGTCGGCCAAACTCCTGGGGCGAGAGGAAGGTACTCTCTATATGGGTGTGGCCGTCGATCAACCCGGGGGCCACGTACATGCCAGCTGCGTCAATGACCTCTCGGGCTCGGTAGTCTCCGAGACCAACGATTAAACCATCCTTGACCGCAACGCTGCAGGTATACAGTTTTCTCCTGAACACGTCGACTACCGTGCCATTTTTTATGACCAGATCAGCCTCCCGGTCACCCCGCGCTGTCTCGACCAGCGTTGCAATATCCGGCTTCTTTCGGACCATTTATCCTCCCGGGGAAAGGAGAAAAAAGATTACAAAGAAAAGCGAGGCAACAGCCATCACCGGGTGTACCTCCTTCACCTTTCCCCTGAAAAGTTTGATGAGGCTATAGCTGATGAACCCGAAGCCGATGCCGTGGGATATGTTATACGTCAGGGGCATGATGATTATCGTCAGGAATGCGGGAATGCCCGTATCAAAATCACCGAAATCAATCTCCGAGACCAGGGAGACCATGAAAAATCCCACGAGAATCAGGGCCGGCGCTGTGACGGGGTATCGGTAGACGCCTTCGGAAACCGGGACCCCCTTTCCTATAACCGAGATGAGAGGGGTCAGAAAGAGGGAAAGGAAAAAGAGAGATGCGGTGACGATCACCGATAATCCGCTCCTCCCGCCCTCCGTTACTCCCGAGGCGCTCTCTATGTAACAGGTTATCGAGCTGCATCCGAAAAGTCCCCCGGCTACGGCCCCGATGGAATCGACAACGAGGAGTTCCTTCAGGCGGGGTATCATTCCATTGTCGTCGAGGAAGCCGGCTTTCTCGCCGATGCCGATGGCCGTTCCCATGGTATCGAAGAAGTCCGTCATGAACAGGGAAAAGATCAGCGGCGCAAGGGCCAGGTTGAGAGCACCCCTTACATCCAGCGCAAGAAAGGTTGAAAAGTCCCGTGGAAGGCTGAAAAATTTGGCGGGGAGAGGGATGAGCTTGAAGAACGGGGCCATCCCGAGCAGTGCGGTCATCAGAATGCCGATGAGTATCGCCCCCCTCACCCTCCTCGTTATCAGGACGGTGGTGATCAGCAATCCCGCGACAGTCAGGACGCTCTCTTTCGCGGTAATGTTTCCCAGTGCGACGATCGTTGCAGGGTGCTTTACGACGATCCCTCCCTGCACGAGGCCGATAAAAGCTATGAGAACGCCGATCGCCACCCCGATGGCATGCTTGAGAGGAAGGGGAATCGCCTCCATCACCATCCCCCTTAGCTTCGACAGCGAGAGCCCGAGTACGATAATCCCTTCGACAAAGACGACCCCCATTGCAACCTGCCAGGAATAACCCATGGCACCCACGATGGTAAACGCGACGATGGCGTTTATCCCCATTCCCGGGGCAAGAGCGAGCGGGTAGTTCGTCACGGCGCCCATTAATAGCGTGACGAGTCCCGCACCGATACAGGTAGCCACAGCCGCTCCCGTGAACGGGACCCCGGCAGCCGACAAAATTGCCGGATTCACAAAAATTATGTAAGCCATGGTCATGAATATCGTAACTCCCGCGGTAATTTCCGTCTTTACATTTGTCCCCAGTTCATCGAGGCGGAAAAGGTCATTCCCCATTCCCCGAATCTCCACGTG
This sequence comes from Candidatus Deferrimicrobia bacterium, assembly GCA_041563215.1. Lineage (GTDB taxonomy): Bacteria > Desulfobacterota > Deferrimicrobia > J040 > J040 > WVXK01. The sequence continues at coordinate 24,339 of JBFFNJ010000005.1, forward strand.
AAAATCCTCCTCGCCAATCACCAAAACGAAAATCCTCGATTTCCGAGCGCGATAGAGGTGGTGATTTGCCGTTATCTACATAATAGCGCCAAAATATGGAAAGTGAAAAGGATGCAGGCGATGATCCCGGAGGGTATGCGCCAGAATTGCCGAAACCCAGAGACCTTTTGTTTTATAATCTCCGTTGCCGGGGAAAAGCCCCTCATGGATTCGAACCGAAAGAGTTTCGAGAGAAAACTCCCCGGACCCGTTCGATTCCCAAACTCCTGTATCTCTCGGACTTTCTGATATGTTAGAATCCCTTATCTTTTGACTCTGCTTATGGGTGAATGTTTTGAGTGAAAAAATCGCATTCGTAACCCACCCCGATTACACGAAACACTACCCTACCTACGACCATCCCGAATGTCCCGACAGAGTCACAGCCATTGCCAATCTGGTGGAGAACTCTGCCCTTGCGGCGCATGTGGACACGCTTCACCCTGAGCCTGCCCCCATCGACCAGGTAACTCTGGTCCACTCCCCTGCATACCTTGAAAAACTCAAAACCGCCTGCGAGAATGGCAACTTCTGGTTCGACTACGAGGATACCTACATAAACGCATTCTCCTATGAGATTGCCCTTCTTTCGGCGGGGGGGTGTATCGAAGGGGCCAGGGCTGTCCTCGAAGGCCCGTACGAGAGGGCATTTTGCTCCGTCCGTCCGCCGGGACATCACGCCGCGGGAGATCTGGGAATGGGCTTTTGTCTCTTGAACAACATCGCCATCACCTCAAGAGTCGCGCAAAGGCAATGGGGTCTGGAGAAAATCATGATCTTGGACTGGGACGTCCATCACGGAAATGGAACTCAGGAGATCTTCGAAAAGGACCCTTCCGTTTTCTACGTATCCATTCACGAGCACCCGACCTTTATATTCCCCGGAACGGGAAGGAGGTGGGAAAAAGGCAGCGGGCCGGGCAGCGGATACTCGATGAACATCCCACTCCCCCCGGGGGCAGGCGACAGCGAATACATCCACTCCATGGAATCTCTTATCATACCCGCCATTAAAGAATTCGCACCCGAACTGATCCTCATATCGGCGGGATTCGATGCCCACAACCAGGATCCCCTCAGCGATATGACAGTGACCGAAGAGGGCTTCAGAAAGTTAACCGCCCTGACACTCGAGGCATCAAGAGACTATTCGAGCGGAAAAGTCGTTTCGATTCTCGAAGGGGGATACCATCTTGAAGCACTGAAAGCATCAGTACGCATGCACCTCGAGGAACTGATTTTTTTCGGAAAGGAGGAGAAATGTTTGTCCGGCGAAGAATGAAAAGAAGCGTCATCACCGTGAACAAGGACAATAGCTTAATCGAGGCGAAAAGCAAGATGGTGAGGCACGGGGTAAACCAGCTGCCGGTCATGGACGGAGAAACGATCGTTGGCATCATTTCCAAGAGAGACATTGACTCCGCTACGATGCCCCTTATTCTCCTGGGAGAAAAGGAGGAAGGAAAAATCAGGGAAATCCTCGAGACAACGAAGGTAACGAAGCTGATGACGAAAAATCCCGTCGTGGCGAACGTGAACGATACCCTCGAGGACGCCGTCATCCTCATACACGATCACAGGGTAGGTTCACTCCCCGTCCTTACCGACGAGGGAAAGCTCGCCGGTATCATATCGAAAACGGACGTTCTCGAAGCATTCATCGAGGCTCTCGGGGTAAACGAAGTAAGCCAGCGCCTTGAAGTTGTGGTCGATGACAAACCGGGAACGCTGGCTGAGGTGATAAACATCATAAAACGATTCAAAACAAACCTGATAAGCCTCATGACCACCCCTCACCCTCTGGGCGGTAAGAGGATAGTCTACCTGAGGGTGGCGAGTTTGAACGTACTGCCCATAAAGAAAGCCCTCGAGGAAAAAGGTATCGAGATTCTCGATCCCAGGAATGCTCCCGGATGATGATGGACATTGCCCTCTTCGCCGCCGGTTTTGCCGCAGGTACCTTCGGTGCCCTACTGGGTATCGGCGGGGGGGTGATCGTCGTCCCGGTCCTGGTACTTTTCGCCAAGATACCGATAAGAATTGCCATCGGCACAAGCTTCATAGCCGTCCTGGCAACATCCCTTTCTGCAGCATCGTCTTACCTGAAAAAGGGGCTGTGCGACATCGAAACGGGGATACGGCTCGAAATGGCAACAGTCACGGGGGCGGCAATAGGCGCTTACCTTGCCGGTGCGGTCAACCCCAGAGTACTCCAGACCGCCTTCGCCGTAATACTCGTGTACGTGTCCTTTGCCATGCTGAGAAAAAAAGGGGCGGCGGGAAAGCAGTCGGCATTTCGAAGCGGCCTTTCCCGGAACCAGGGCCATGTGGCAGACGCGGTCTCGTTCTTTGCTGGGATAATTTCCGGCTCTCTGGGTGTAGGTGGAGGCCTTGTCAAGGTCCCCCTCCTTCACCGCCTCCTCAATTTCCCCATGGCAGAGGCAATCGCGACGAGCAGTTACATGATCGGAATAACCGTGGCAACGAGCACCCTCGTATTTACCTTCAGGGGCGACGTCGACCCATACATCGCAGCCCCCCTCGTTGTAGGAATATTCCTGGGCGCGAGCCAGGGGGCACGTTTCATGCCGAAAATTCCTGAAAAAGTGCTGAAAGTATCATTTTCACTGCTTCTCCTCTATTTTTCTGCCAGGTTCCTGATCATGGGGGTGGGGTAACATGGGAGGGAATCTAGACAGGAAGCTCGCTTTCCTATTCAGAGTTTTCCTCTACCTATCCATCTCTGCGATGATTGCCGGAAAGATCATCCACAGGTTCCAGTCCCGGGTCGGGGATGTAACCGTCAACGCGGGGGTCTACCTGATCATACTCTGTCCGCTCATCGGCCTGCTCACCGTCATGTTCGACAGCTACCGGTCAGGGAAGCGGAAACTGTTTCTTCTCAGCCTTGCCGTATCATCCCTGATCCTGCTTATCATGACGGTTTTCCTCGCGGCGGGAAGAACCTAACCCCGGGCTGCCAGGATTCCCCTCGCGGCGAGGATGCCGTTTAGCCCTGCCCCGACGATTCCCCTTGACTTACCCACGCCGTCTCCGGCAACGTACAGGCCCTCCACCGATGTCTGCATGTCCCTTCCCGTCACATACTTGGTGTCATAATACTTTATCTCGGGGACATAGATGAGCGCCGAGGGATGGAGCACTCCGGGGAGGACTTTGCCGAGGAGGCCCAGGCTTTCCCTCAGGTTGTCAACGATGCGTCCCGGGTAGGCAAAAGAAACATCACCGGGAGTGACGTATCTTCCCGGTGGCAGCGTGGGCTCAAGTTTGTCATACCCCTTGTCCCGGGAGTAAAACGTTTCCTTCTTCGATCGGGAGCCGCCGAGCAGGTCACCCAGCCTCTGTACGATTGCGCTCCTCGAGCCCCCCCAGAAATTGGCAAACTCGGCAATTTTGATCCCCATGAGTTTCGTATCCTGTACCGGCTCGGTCATGGTGACCGTATTGAGGATCGCAAAGTTCGTGTTCTTCGTCTTCTTTTTCTTCAAGGCGTCCCCGTTGACGAGGATGTAGTCCTGATTTTTCTCGATCCTTACCCTGCCGAAGGGATTGGTACAGAAGGTTCTCGTCATGTCCCGGTGCGTTGGTGTCACGAAGTGAAACTTGGGATCGTAGAGAACCGACGTTATCTCCTCCATCACCGAAGCCGATACCTCGACACGGCACCCGATATCGATAGGGCCAAACTGCATTTCCGTTCCCAGATCTCTCGCCACCTCCCTGAACCAGTAGGCACCCTCCCTCCCGGGTGCCGCTATCACCACGGGTGAGCAATATCTCTTTCCCTCCGTTTCCACAATGAAGGTCTCATCCCGGTGCACCGACCTGACCATCTCCCCCATCGCGAACACAACCCCCCCGGCCGTGATTTTCTTCACCAGGTTTTCTATCACGAGACAGGTCATATCGGTACCCATGTGCCTCTGGCGGGCCGGTACGAGGCTGACATCGAACCTGCCATCTTCATATCGGTGCTGCACCCAGGAGACCTTTTCGAGCCACCACTCGATCTTCATATCATCGACGCCATAGAGCGTGGGGTCGGCACCGCAATCGAGAAATATCGAATCGATGTAATCGATTATCTCCTGGGCCCCGGAATGGTCGAGTCTGAGCTCATCGAGGTCCATGCCGATCATGGGGGTCAAGTTGAGCTTACCGTCCGTGAGCGTTCCCGCTCCTCCTGCCCTTTTCTTCCCGTCCAGAACGAGAACGTTCAGCTTACCCGAAAGCTCGAGGGCAGCAAAGAGACCGGCAGGGCCGGCACCAATAATGATCACATCATAGAGGTTCGACTCTTTTCCCGCCAACCCTGACCTCCAGTCCGCCA
>JBFFNJ010000006.1:0-28308 GCA_041563215.1 Candidatus Deferrimicrobia bacterium
TCACGAGATCAATGCCTTGCACATGATCCTCGACATACAACCAATCACGAATATTCGAGCCATCGCCATAAACAGGCAGCGGTTTGCCCTCCAATGCATTGACAATGATCAGGGGGATGAGTTTTTCAGGAAACTGATACGGTCCATAATTGTTCGAGCACCTCGTTATGATGATCTGATAACCATAGGTCTTGAAAAAGGCGCGTGCAATGAGATCCGCTGAAGCTTTCGATGCCGCATAGGGGCTGTTTGGTGCAAGGGGCGTGCTTTCCGTGAAATACCCTGCTTTTTCGAGGGACCCGTAAACCTCATCGGTAGAAATCTGGACGAACCTGGGTATCTTTTTGCTTCTTGCAACATGAAGGAGGACACCGGTGCCAAGAACATTGGTTCGGGCAAAAAGGGTGGGGTCTTCTATACTCCTGTCTACGTGTGATTCTGCGGCAAAGTTTACGACAACGTCGACTTTTTCTGAAAGATTTTCATCCACCGTTCCTATGTCAGCGATGTCCCCCCTGACAAAACTATATCTCGGGTCGCTTTCAATATCCACGAGGTTCCGGAGGTTCCCCGCATAGGTAAGGTAGTCGAAATTGGTAATCGATACATCCTGATACCTGGTTAGCATATACCTGATGAAGTTAGTTCCGATAAATCCTGCTCCCCCGGCCACGAATATGTTCATCAGCCATCCTTCCTCTCCCATGAGTATGGGATATCGTTATCATGCGGGTGTATTCTGAATTCATCTGGCGCGTCGTGATTATATTTTTCCGTCGGGATATTTATGAGGAGGGCCTCCTGCTCGCTGACACACTTGAACCCATGGAAGACCTTCGGCGGAATCCTCACCAGGATAGGGTTGTAATCCCCCATGAACAGCTCCATGATTTTACCCTTGGTTGGCGAATCCTCCCTGCCATCGTAGAGGACCACCTTCAGCATCCCCCTCAGAACACAGAAGTTATCCCATTGATTCTTGTGATAGTGCCACGCCTTGACGACTCCCGGATACCCCGTTGTCATATAGACCTGGCCGAATTGTAAAAAGAGGTCATCATCGCTGCGGAGTATCTCCATCAGCCTGCCGCGTTCATCAGGGATAACCTTCAGTTTTTTTATCTCAACACCGGATATCATACACCCTCCTGCAATTAAGGAATGATTATCATCGAACTGTCCCCTGCCATTATCTGCATTGTTTTGGGGAGTCCCGCAGTTTTCCGAATTATAACGTTTTTACCCAGAAGAGAATCCGATATGCGTGCGCCGGCATCGACGATTTCGCATTCGTCCATGATGATGCTCTGCTCGATTTCTACTCCCTTTACCATGCAACTGGCTGCGATTGCGGTGAAGGGGCCTATATAGGAATCCTCGATGACTGAGTCCCGACCGATGATGGCTGGTCCCCGTATTCTGCTGTTCACGATTCTTGCACCCTTTTCCACCACCACTTTCAGCTCAACGGTTGAATTCCCGTCTATTTCTCCCTCAACGCGCATTTCCAGCTGATCGAGAACCATTCTGTTCGCCTCGAGGATATCTTCCAGTTTTCCCGTATCCTTCCACCATCCTGAAACGAGATGGTGCGACACGGTATATCCGTTCTTGATCAGCCATGCAATTGCATCCGTTATCTCAAGCTCTCCACGGAAGGAAGGCTGTATTTGTTTTACCGCTTCGAATATCTTATCGTCAAAGAGATACACGCCGACAAGTGCCAGGTCGGAAATAAATTCCTTGGGTTTTTCGATCAGATCTACCACTTTATCGTCCTTTATCACGGCAACGCCGAACTGGTTAGGATTCTGAACTTTTGCAAGGAGTATATGGCTGTTTGCGTTATCCTTGTCGAAACTTTCTACAAATCGGGCAATTCCGTCCATTATCAGGTTATCGCCCAGCATCATGACGAAACTGCTGTTGCCGATGAACTCTTCGGAAACCATGACTGCATGAGCAAGCCCGAGAGGCGCGTCCTGCTCGATATACGAGACATTCAGCCCATACCGGGAACCGTCTCCCACGGCTTCGACGATCTCCTTTTTTGTCTCGCCAACAACGATTCCCACATCTTCGATGTTCGCCCCGCGCATTGCATCGATGCAATACTCGAGAACCGGCTTGTTCGCCACGGGTATCAGCTGTTTGGCGCTCGTGTAGGTCAGCGGCCTCAACCTCGTTCCCTTTCCTCCGCTCAAAATCAAACCTTTCATACTCTGTCTCCTATTTGCCTATTGCCCCCAGTCCCCTGAGAGAGAAAAAGAGTGAATAGGATGTCTCAGCGGGTCTCGTTTTTCTGCTCACACCGAATGTGAGGCTCCAGCACTCGCTTCTGGGGATATATTCAAAGAAAGAGGTGTTCTCGATAACCACTTCGTCCTTGAGTGAATAGTTGAGCCAGCCCTTGACCCTCAGCCACCTGATGATTCTTTTGTCATAGCCAAGATTCAGGTCTGTGGCGAGGGATCTGGTATGTCTCACCATCATTGATATGAACGTATTATCTTTGTTGTCATAATTCAATCCAAAAGATAACTTGTCCACGACCCCCTCTCTGGTATCGTAAAAACCCTCCGTATTCAGGTCAAGATTTGTGCTGGCTTTCAGGTATCCTTCGAAATATAGGTCAGATCTCAGGTCACCGGAGAGAACCCCATCGACGGCGATATCGATCTGATCCTGATAGGTCCTGAAATATTCAGAGAAGGGATCAATGAGATTTGATGCGCTGTCAACATTTCTCTCAAAATCATAAGAATACTTAACGACGAATCCCCCTGTGTCCCTGATGTCGTTATTTCCATAGATACTCGTGAATATGTTCCTGATGCCGAAGATAATCCTCTCTTTCTCGGGGGCCCTGTCTGTCGGTTCTATTATTAGAGGGGAAAAACCGGAAAGGCGCTGTGTTTTTTGAAGAGTAAGGTAAGGCTCCAATCTGTGGACAAACTCACTGCTTTTCCTGGCGTACCTTTTGGCAAGGGACGTCTTCAGCGTCCCGCGGTTGTCCCAGTATGCAAAATTTTCCGTTTCTTTGTCCCCCTGCGGGCCGTCATAGTAATAAAAGCCGTCGACAATGTTTGAATATGCGTGAAATAGGAGGAAGTTCCCAATTTTGATCGGAATTTCGGCAGCAAAATCAATATTTCCCTTCTGCGTTGCCCCATCGGCGGAGGTATAAAAATTTTTTATTTCCAGATTTCCACTGGTAAAGAAGTGACGGAGGAATTTCGTTTTCCGCAAAGCAGCCCGGACGGCGGGAAGCAGCTGCACGGTCTCACTTTTGTCTCCGACGGGAAAGAGATCCTCGGTGTAGGTTCCATACACCTCGAAGTAGAGATCTTTTCCCTCATATCCCGTCGAGAGGTCACTTATCACCTGCCTCGAAGAGCGCAGATAGATATCTTCCTCAAAATCCGTGTAGTAATCTTCATCTGAGGGGTAATCTATATTGGTGGTCGCGAAAAAGGGGAATTCCCCCGTCACGTTGCTTGTATACCGAACCCGGTAGCGCTCATCGTCAAACTCCCTGTCATTTATGTATGCACCCTCGATTCTTCCCTTTGATTTCTCTGTGAGCCGGTATCTTAGGTCCCCCTCGGGCTTGAATCCCCTCTTGGACATATTATCCAGGTTCAGGGTAAGATCCGAGAAATCCGATGTGACGATATAAAAAGGCAACTCCACCCTGTTGCCTTTCGTCCTGCTTGTGGAGAACTTGGGGAGCAAAAAGCCAGATTCACGATCGGTTTTAGCGGGGAAAAACGCATAGGGAAACCAGAAAAAAGGCCTTTCCCTGATATCGAGCGAAATTCCCATTCCCGTGGCATACCCTCCCAGCGTCAGAGTGCCTTTCCTTATTTTTATTCGCCAGTCAGCCTTTTCACACTCGTCACAGGTAGTAAATTTGGCTTTGAAAATCCTGTATCTGTCTTTTGTGATCTCTTCAAATCTTTCGGCGCTCACAATGAGATGCTCGCTCTTTACGTGAATATAGCCGTCGTAGAATACGGACGTCTTCTCTTTGACGTTTATCGTCACTCTCGAGAATGAAAATTCCATGTCCTCATCTATGAAGGTAACGCCACCGTCCAGTTCAAGAACTTCTATCTCAAAATAATATGTCAACTTCCCGGCTTTGATCTCCCTTCCCTCATATTCCAGCTGCACACCACCTGTTGCCTCCAAAACTCCCCTTTCCTTCGATATGGAAATTTTTTCCGCGTCGAAATTCAGGAAATTTTTCATAACGGAGGGAGGAGGCAACTCGAGTGCGAAAACATTGAAAGCATATCCACAGATGGAGAGCAGGACAAAGATATATATTTGTCCTCTAACCCTTTTATGCCAGCGCTTCATAGCTATCCGTAAACGTGTAGTAGTTTTCTGCGGTCACAAAAGATCCCGTTAGGAAGACAAGGCCTGTTCGCCCCGAAAAGTCGATGGCAGTTTTGTAGGCTGAGGGAAAATCATCCGCCACTTCGAGAGGGACGATCTGCCTTAATTCATACCTGTCAATGTCCTTTTTCCTCAAGGTTCTCTCACCGGAGGGAAAGAATATAAATAGGTCGGTTACTCCGAGGAGGGATTTCAAGAAGGGAACGGGATTTCTGTTTTTCATCATGGTAAAAACACAGACGATCTTCCGCCCTTTCTCCCCCCTCATTTTGACCAGTTCGTGACGAATCGTCCAGGATGAGAGATAATTATGACCCACATCGAGGAACACGAGAGGATCATTTGAAACCATCTCGAATCTTGCCGGTATGAAGGCTTGCTCTATTCCCTCCCTGATTCCTCTGCTCAGTTTTTCAAATGCTATTCTACAATGATCGCCGAACTTCAAAGCTGCAGCAGCGGCAATCGCGGCGTTTCTATATTGGAAGTCACCAGGAGATGTCTTCCAAAGTTTCTTAAAGGTAACACTATTCAATATAAAATTGAATGCACCGTTTTCCAACCTCTCGAAAAAAAAATTCCTTCCCAGGACGCTTAGCTGGCAGCCTGTTTTTTCACATCTATTCTTTACAAGATTACCCAGGTAGTGGGGAAGCGAACTGGAAACGAGAAACATGCCTTTTACATGCCCGATTTTTTCCAGCAAGATCTCCTCGATCGAGTTTCCGAGATATTCAGTGTGATCGAGGGCAATATCGGTGAGAACATCACCGATATTACCGGCGATAGCTGTCGCATCCAGCCTTCCGCCGAGGCCTGTTTCCAGCACCGCCACATCTACCTTTTTTTCCCGAAAATAGTCCAGCGCAACAGCAGTGGCGAGCTCAAAAAAAGTAGGTCTATCCCGTAACTGCTTTGAGAGGGAAGAGTTAATGCTTTTTTCCAGCTTCCCTACGTCATGAAGCAGGTCTCCCTCATAGAGTGCGTTTGAAACCCGGATACGCTCTTCAGGTTTTCGAATATGGGGGGATGTATAAAGACCGGTCGATGCACCTGTTTGGAGAAGAATACTGTTCAGAAAACAGGCTGTCGACCCTTTTCCGTTCGTACCTGCGATTCGTATGGAGGAGAATTTTTCCTGTGGGTTGCCCAGGTACTTCAAAAGAATCGAAATCCTCTCGAGGCCTGGCTTGATGATCCCCGCTGAGCCCGTCATCACCCTTGTGGAGTAGGAGAGGGGTTTTGTTCGGCTTTTTCTCTCATGCCGGAATTCATGTAGTTGAGCAGATCATACACAGTCTGTTTCAACTGAGTCCTGTCCACGATCATGTCGATCGTACCGTGTTCGAGTAGAAACTCCGCCCTCTGGAAACCTTCGGGGAGCTTCTGTTTGATCGTCTGCTCGATAACCCGCGGGCCGGCAAAGCCGATGAGCGCCCCGGGTTCGGCAATGATTACGTCGCCGAGCATGGCGAAGCTCGCCGCTACTCCTCCCGTTGTGGGATCAGTCAGAATGCTAATGTAGGGCAAGCCTTCGTTGTCGAACTTTTTCAGGGCTGCACAGGTTTTTGCCATTTGCATCAGGGACAGGGTGCCCTCCTGCATTCTCGCCCCCCCCGAAGCGCTTACGATGATGAGCGGTATCCTTCTGCGCGTCGCCTCCTCCATTGCTATCGTAACTTTATCTCCGACGATACACCCCATGGAGCCACCGAGAAAGGAGAAATCAAACACGGCAAGAACGATTTCAATATCCCATATCCTCCCCGTTCCCGTTATGACCGCCTCGTTGCGGCCCGTTTTGACGCTGGCCTCCTTGAGCCTTTCGGTATATTTTCTGGTGTCTTTAAAACCGAGAATATCCTCCGACTGGTATTCTGCTCCAAATTCATTGAAACTGGCTTCTTCCAGTAGGCTCTCAATCCGCTGTGAGACGGAAATCCTGAAGTGGTACTTGCATTTCGGGCATACATTGAGATTTCTCTCCACTTCTTTCCGGTAGATGATCTCCAGGCATTTTTCGCATTTAATCCACAGGTTTTCCGGAACCCTGGTCTTCTTTTCGTTCATGCTTTTTTTTCTACCCTTAAAGATTGGCATCCCGAATCCTCAATTTTGTTTTTTCGACAAAAGCGGCGATGTTTTTTATTAGAGCTTCCCTGTCACTTTTGTACTTTTCAACCATTTTCACGCAAGCACTACCGATGACAACGCCATCGCATACCCGCGCTACCGACTGCGCCATCTCCGGGGTCGATATGCCAAATCCCACCACCACAGGGGTGTCGACACTTTTCTTCACCAGCCGAACTGCTTTTTTGTATTCATCGGGCAACCTGTTTCGCATACCGGTTATGCCGGTAACCGATACGACATAGACGAAACCGGATGTGCCGCGTGCGATTACCTTCGTCCTCCTTTCACCGGAGGCAGGGGTGACCAGTCCTATCCACGCGATATCATGTGCATCGGCGTACTTTCTGTAATTACCCCACTCCTCGAGTGGCAGGTCTACTATCAAGATACCATCAACGCCCGCGCTTTTACAGTCCCTGAAAAAATATTGTGCACCATATGCAAGTATCGGGTTTAGGTAACCGAAAAGGACAACCGGGGTATCGACAATTTCTCTCAGCTTCCTCACGAGATTCAGTGTTTTTTTGAGGGAGCAGCCGCTCCTAAGAGCCCTGCCGAAAGCTCTCTGAATTACCGGGCCGTCGGCCATAGGGTCTGAGAAGGGAATGCCCACTTCCAGGATGTCCGCTCCGGAGACAGCGGCACAGAGAAAGAGCTCGAGAGAGGTCTCCATGTCGGGGTCCCCGGCAGTCAAATAGATCACGAGGCCCTTTTCTTTTCTTTCTCTCAGGCTCTGAAATGTTGCAGCGATCCTGTTCACCTTAGCCTCGATCAATGATCGTTGCCACGTCCTTATCTCCCCTCCCCGACAGGTTTACAACGATGATAGGTTCATCAGTCTCTGTCTTTTCGGGAAACTTCATTACGTAAGCCAACGCATGGGCCGATTCAAGGGCGGGTATTATGCCTTCCTCCGCAGAAAGCAGGTGAAATGCGTCTACAGCTTCCCTGTCTGTCACGGAAACATACTTGACTCTGCCGGTAGACTTGAGATATGCGTGTTCGGGCCCGACACCGGGATAATCGAGACCTGCAGAAATCGAGTGGGCTTCCTTTATCTGCCCGTCTTTATCCATCAGCACGTACGACTTGCTTCCGTGGAGAACCCCAAGACCGCCCTTTGCGAGAGTTGCCGCATGAAGACCCGTTCTCAGGCCCTTACCTGCTGCCTCGACACCGATCATTTTTACTCCTCTATGTGAGAGGAACGGGTAGAAAAGGCCCAAGGCATTGCTCCCGCCTCCAACACAGGCAATAAGGGTATGGGGAAGGCTCTTTTCCCGGTTCAAAATCTGCCGTTTCGCCTCCTGGCCGATTATCGACTGAAAGTATCTCACCAACCATGGATAGGGATGTGGCCCGGCCGTTGATCCAATCATGTAATAGGTTGTTCGAACGTTGGTTACCCAGTCCCTGATCGCTTCGTTCATGGCGTCTTTGAGCGTTTTGGAGCCCGATTGGACAGGGACGACGGTAGCACCGAGCAGCCTCATTTTGAAGACGTTGATCTCCTGCCGCTTCATGTCTTCAAGTCCCATGTAAATGATGCACTCGAGTCCCAGCATGGAGCATACCGTAGCAGTTGCGACACCGTGCTGCCCCGCCCCGGTCTCCGCTATGATACGCTTCTTCCCCATCCTCTTCGCGAGAATTCCCTGCCCGATAGTGTTGTTGATCTTGTGGGCCCCCGTATGGCAGAGATCTTCCCGCTTCAGGTAGATCTTCACACCACCGATCTTTTTTGAGATATTTGAGGCGAAATACAGGGGCGTCGGTCTTCCGGCGTATTCCGAAAGATATTTTCTCAGTTCACGCCTGAAGTCCTTGTCTTTTTTCGCCTCCTTGAATTCCCCTTCCAGGTCGTTCAGCGCCGGCATCAACGTCTCGGCCACATACCTCCCGCCAAAATCGCCGAAGTAACCTTTTAAATCAGGGAGCTTTCTCTTCAGATTGCCAGACAAAATCAAGTGCCTCCTTGGCGTTTTTGATAAACTCCCTCATCTTTATTGGATCCTTCACACCGGGGGAATGCTCGACTCCTGATGCCACGTCCACACCCGTTGGTCTGACAATCTTAACGATGGCTGCCACATTGCCTGGAGTGAGTCCCCCGGCCAGAAGAAACGGCCTCTTTATGTTGGCTGCAAAGAGAACCTCGTAGCCAAAGGTATGTCCAGAACCTCCGTATGCCCCCGGAATCGGAGTATCGAACATGATCCAGTGAGATGGGAATTGCTCGGCTCGCTTTACATCATCTATCGTTTCGGCCCGTATCACTTTTATACTCTCCCTCTCCAGCCGGTTGGCGACTTTTTCATCTTCGTTTCCCGACAGCTGCACACAGGATAGACCCAGATGCTCTGCCACCCTGTTTATGGAGTCGGGGTCTTCGTTTACGAAAACTCCGACGAAACGGAGGGCAGAATCCGCTGAGCCGATGATATTCCTGCATGTTTCAACGCCGACATATCTCGGGCTCTCGGGGTAAAAATTGAAACCCGCCGCTTCCGCACCGAACCGGCCTGCAAGCTCGAGGTCGGGGGCAGCGGTTATGCCGCAAATTTTTACCCTGAACAATGCCCCTCCTCAGCCACGCTGTTACTCAACCTTCGGCAGTCTCGCGAGAGACTCTCTGATCTTCTCTTCAGGATATTCATAATCGACGAGCTTACCCGAGAGAAAATCATCATATGCGGCTAGGTCGAAGAAACCGTGACCGCTCAGGTTTATAAGTATGGTTTTTTCAATCCCTTCCTCATCGGCCTTTTGCGCTTCCACTATTGCCGAATGTACCGCGTGAGCAGTCTCAGGTGCCGACAGGATGCCTTCGCTTTTGGAAAATATGGAAGCGCTCTTGAAAATCTCTGTCTGGTGATACGCCTGCGCTTCGATCAACCCCTCCTGGTAGAGCTGGCTTATAAGAGGTGAATCTCCGTGATACCTGAGTCCACCCGCGTGAATCCCCGATGGAACGAAATCGTGCCCAAGGGTGTACATCTTTGCAAGGGGAGTCAACTGTGCCGTATCCCCGAAATCGTAGGCATATATCCCCTTTGTAAGAGTGGGGCAGGCCGCGGGCTCCACAGCGATCACGCGAACTTCTCTTCCCCCCGTCAGCTTCTCCTGCAGGAAAGGGAAGGCGATGCCCGCAAGGTTGCTTCCACCGCCACAACAGCCGATCACGATATCGGGGTAATCACCGACCAGCTCCAGTTGCTTTTTCCCTTCCAGGCCGATTATCGTCTGGTGCAGGAGGACATGATTTAAAACGGAGCCGAGAGAATAGGAGGTATCTTCCCTGGTTGCAGCATCCTCGACAGCTTCGCTGATCGCTATTCCGAGGCTTCCGAGTGAGTCGGGGTCCTCGCTCAGAATCTTTCTTCCCGAGTTCGTCTTGTCGCTCGGGCTGGGAACGACGGATGCACCCCAGGTTTCCATCAACACTCTCCTGTATGGTTTCTGGTGATAACTAACCTTGACCATGTAAACAGTCGCCTCGAGGCCAAAAAACGAGGCTCCCAGAGCGAGCGCTGAGCCCCACTGACCCGCACCCGTTTCCGTGGCTATTCGCTTTCTCCCTGCCTGCTTGTTGTAAAAGGCTTGCGGTATCGAAGTGTTGGGTTTGTGGGAGCCGGCAGGACTCGTTCCCTCATATTTGTAATATATTTTCGATCTGGTGCCGATCGCCTCCTCCAGCCTCCTCGCCCGGTACATCGGTGTCGGTCTCCACAGGGAATAGATATCGAGCACCTCTTCCGGAATGGGAACCCACCTCTCCTGCGTTACCTCCTGCTCAATCAATTGCATGGGGAAGAGCGGTAACAGGTCATCGGGAGACACGGGCTGCATGGTTCCCGGGTGAAGAACCGGCGCGGGCGGGTTCTTGAGGTCGGGCATGATGTTGTACCACGCTCTCGGCATTTCAGCTTCTTTCAGTACAATTTTGGTCTTCATGTCGCACTCCTTTCATTTTTTTTTCCTAAGAATATCTCGAGCTGTTTTGCTGGATCATCAGCCATGACCAGGGCTTCACCTATGAGGAAGGCATCTGCACCGAGTGCCTCGAGTCTTTCCATATCGGCACGTGCCCGAATTCCACTCTCGATCACCACCGTCTTACCGGCCGGTACCTGGGGAAGAAGCTTTTCAGAAACGGCAATATCGACGTGAAACGTTTCAAGGTCCCTGTTGTTTATCCCGATCAACTCAGCCCCGACTGAAGTGGCGATGTCCAGTTCCTCACGGGAGTGAACCTCGACAAGCGGTGTGAGACCGAGTTCAGTAGAGATGTTTACAAAATTGCGCAATTCACCCGGGGTGAGGATCTTTGCGATCAAAAGCACCATGTCCGCTCCAAGACAAACGGACTCATGAATTTGTATCTCATCCACGACGAAGTCTTTCCTGAGCACCGGGATGGTTTCCACCATTTCTGCAACCTTTCTCAGGTCATTGCCCGACCCTCCGAAAAAGTTTCTATCCGTCAGGACAGATATGCCTTTCGCTCCCGCCCTGATGTACTCCCCGACAAGGGTAACGGGATCTATATCTCCTCTGAGTTCTCCTTTTGACGGCGACCTCCTTTTAACCTCTGCAATAATGTTTCTCTCACCGCGCCTTTTAAGGTCAATTATTTTTTTTCCCCTTCGAGGCCGTTTTGCAATGTCGCTTCGAAAATCTGCCTTCAGCCGGGCAACTTCTTGGCGTTTTGTATTTACTATCCTCTCGAGGAACATGGCTGCACGTACCTACCTGGCAAAGTATGAAAGAAACCGGTCAAGCTTCTTCCCGGCACGACCGGAGAGGATCGATTCCCTGGCTATGGCAACCCCCTCTTTCAGGGTATCTGTCATACCCGCGCAATAGATAGCAAAAGCGGAGTTGAGCACAACCATATCGTATGCGGCTCCCTCCTCGCCGTTTAATATTGCTTTCAACATTTCGCCGTTTTGTTTCCCGTCGCCTCCTTTTATCTCTTCCCTTTTCCGGTACTCGAACCCGAGAGACCGGGGATCGAAAAGGTATTTATCTATCTTTCCTCCCTCCACCTCCCATATGAACGTGGGAGCACATATGGAAATCTCATCGAGCCCGTCGGTCCCGTGTGCGATTATCGCCTTTCTGATCCCTAGTTCGCGCATCACTTTAGCATATATCTCCCCTAGTTCCTCATTGTAAACACCCACAACCTGTCTATTTGCCCCCGCCGGATTCGACAGGGGGCCCAGAATGTTGAATATCGTCTTAATGCCTATCTCTCTTCTGGGCTGTATCGCAAATTTCATGGCGAGATGGAACTTGGGAGCGAACATGAAGGTCACGCCAACATCGTTCAAACATTTTTCTACCATATCGGGGGCAAGATCCAGGTTTGCACCCAACGCTTCGAGCACATCGGCAGATCCGGCTTTGCTCGTTACCGACCTGTTGCCATGTTTTGCAACACAAACTCCGGAGCCCGCAGCCACGAATGCCACCGTAGTAGATATGTTGAAGGATCCCGACCGATCACCTCCTGTCCCGCATGTATCGAGGACGTCGCCCTTCTCAGGCCGGATTCTAATTGCCTTTTCACGCATCACTTTGACTGCCGCGGCGATCTCCTCGGGCGTTTCTTTCTTCATGGATAGGGCCGTGAGAAATGCCGCAATCTGGGCCGACGTGCACTCACCGGACATGATCATATTCATTGCATCCTCCATCTCGCTTCCCCTCAGGTCTTTCCCGGAGTGAAGGATGCTTATTGCTTCCTTGAGATTGACAAAATACCTGGAAGGACGTTTTCCCCTTTCCACGATGCTCAGAAAGTTTTCAAAAATCCTCATGCCGAAATCGGTCATCACTGACTCGGGGTGGAACTGGACCCCGAATACGGGTCTCGTTCTGTGCCGTATGCCCATTATCTCTCCATCGCTGGTCCAGGCACAGACCTCCATGTCTTCCGGGGGTTGCTCCCACTCCACAGAAAGGGAGTGATATCGCGTTGTATTGAAGGGATTCTCGACCGCCGCAAATATCCCCGACCTGTCGTGGAATACGGGGGAAGTTTTCCCGTGCATGATGGCCTTCGCGCTCACTACCTTTGCTCCAAACGCATATGCAATGCACTGATGGCCCAGACATACCCCGAGAATGGGAACTTTCCCGTGAAACCTCTTCACGGCATTCACGCTTATTCCCCCGCTGTCCGGCCCCCCCGGCCCGGGTGATATGACAAGACCGTCCGGATTCAGTTCCTCGATACCATCGAGATCAATTGCGTTGTTTCGGAAAACTTTTACCTCAGCCCCGAGAGAACAGAGAGACTGAACGATATTGTAGGTAAAGGAATCATAATTATCGATCACCACTATCATCGCAGTCCCCTGAACACGGCTTCCTTCAACGCCTTGGTTTTGTTCTCAATTTCCTCTATTTCCCTTGACGGGTCCGAGTCAAAGACGATCCCGGCGCCGGCTTGAATGATGACTGTAGATTCTTCAAATATGAGCGTTCTAATGGCAATGCAAAAATCCATATTCCCGGAAAAGTCGAAATACCCGACTGCTCCCGCATAGATTCCCCTTCTCTCACGCTCGAACTCCTCGATGATTTCCATCGCCCTGACTTTCGGTGCCCCCGTGACTGTTCCCGCAGGGAAGGTGGCCCTCAGCACGTCAAAGGCGTCCCTGTTCTCCAGGAGTTGGGACGTTATGTTCGAGACGATATGCATGACGTGAGAATACTTTTCGATTACCATAAACTCGTTGACCTTTACCGATCCCTCTTTTCCGATTCTTCCCAGATCGTTCCTTCCCAGGTCAACCAGCATAAGATGCTCGGATAATTCTTTCGGATCTGAAAGCAGGTCCGCTTCGAGTCTGCTATCCTCCTCCTCGCTCTTTCCCCTCGGTCTCGTCCCGGCAATCGGTCTGAGAATAACGTTATCCCTGTCGAGTCTCACCAGAACCTCAGGTGACGAACCTGCTACGCGAACACCCTCCGCCTCCAGATAAAACATATAGGGAGATGGATTGATTACGCGCAGTGCCCTGTATGCGTCGAAAGGGTCCCCGTTGAATTCCCCCCTGTATTTGTTCGATATTACCACCTGAATGGCCTCGCCCTCCCGTATGTAACGCTTCGTGTCGACGATAATATCTGAAAGCTGGTCATCTGATAGCAGCGGGGAGAGATCCAGACTTTCTCTCCTTTCCATTTTTTCATCTTCAAGAACCGGTTCAGGTGACGTTGAAAGGGAGTTGACGATGGCGGAAATTTCCAGGATAGCATCATCGTAATACTTTCCTGCATCTGGCCTGTTCACGATGTGTATATTCTTGATTATTTTGGTCGTTTTCGTAAGGTTGTCGAATACCACGACGATCGAAGGTATCGTGAAGAAGAGATCAGGATAGGTATGTCTCTCTACCGCATTATCGGGAAGTTTTTCGAGAAAGCGAACATAATCGTATCCTAGGTACCCGACGGCGCCACAACTCAATCGGGGAAATCCTTCGGGAAGAAAGTAGGTAAAACCGGACATGAGGGTTTTCAGCTCAAGCAGAGGATCCTTCGAGACAACCTTTTTTTCCTTCCCCCCCATTTCAACGATAACATCGTTACCATAGGCTTTGATAATGGCAATGGGAGAATATCCGATGAAGCTGTATCTGCCCCACTTCTCACCTCCTTCGACACTCTCGAGCAAAAATATATTGCCTTTGTTGTTTCGTGAAAACTTCCTGTAGGCAGATACGGGAGTTTCCATGTCGGACACGATCTCCGTAAAGACAGGAACGAGATTGAAATCATCTGCACTGGTGATGAATTCCTCTTTTGAAGGATAAAATCGATTCATCCCTGTCTCCTGACGAGAACGGGCTTAGTCCCTGTGAGCCTCTCTATTTTTTCCCTTTCCTTGGTCACCTCAGAAGCCGTTGAATATGGCCCTACAAGAACCTTTCTGAGAACCTCGCCATTACTTTGCTTGAATGTTTCAATCGTCACCTTCAAACCATATTTTTCGAGGCGCCTCTTCATGTTGTGAGCATTTTTTTCCACGGAAAAAACTCCCACCTGGAGAAACAGCAATTGTCGGGTCGCTGCGGCCGTTTTCCGCTTTTTTCTCTTACTGCTCGGTTCTTTCGAGACCGATTTTTTTTCGGCCTCCTTTGGGCTTTTATCTACTTGGGCTGATGGTTTCTTATCGATAACCACAGGTGCCGTTGAAGGAGTGAGCCCGCCTACGCTATCACCTTGCTTCCTGTCCTCCCGCATACTGGAAATGTCATTTCGAATCTTTTCTCCCACATCCTCTTCATCGAAGGTCTTGGTAACAACCCTGTTGCCCTTGCCTTCCTTGCTCGTTTTCTCGACTACCCTTCCAATTTGGAGCCCGATGACGAAAATGACGAACATTATGATCAGGAGGCTGACAATGAGAAATTTGAACCCGATACCTTCGCCCTTTTTCTTTCGAGAATATCTAGCCATTACATCCTCTCTGGAGCTGAAACCCCGATCAAAGCGAGGCCATGAGAAACAACCTTCTTTACTCCAATTGCAAGAGCAAGCCTTTTCATGGTGATATCCCGGTCCTCCCCGATAAACCTGAATCGGTTGTAGTAGGAATGGAACATCCTGGCAAGGTCAATGAGATAAAAAGGGATTCTGTGAGGCTCGAGAAAGGCAGCTGCATCTTCCAAAACATCCCTGAATTCCAAAATCTTCTTCATCATCTCCAGCTCATCCTCGGTGGTCAGCCCGTTCACCGACAGAATGTGGGGAAGTTGTATTCCTCTTTCCCTGGCTTCCCTCAATATACTACATATGCGTGCGTGGGCATACTGGACGTAATATACGGGGTTATCGGCCGATTCTTTTTTTGCCAGGTCGAGGTCGAAATCGAGATGGCTGTTTGCATTTCGCATCAGATAAAAAAATCTCGCCGCGTCGCTCCCCACCTCATCGAGAACATCCCGGAGGGTCTCGAACTGTCCCTCTCTCGTGCTCATTGAAACGGATACACCATCTTTTATGAGATTCACAAACTGGACGAGAATAATTTTTAACGCCTCTTTGTCGATTCCCAGTGACCTGACTGCGGCCTGAAGCCTTGGCACGTATCCGTGATGGTCGGCCCCGAGGATATCGATCATCTCACCAAAACCTCTCTTTGCCTTGTTCCTGTGATATGCAATATCAGACGCAAAATAGGTGTTCTGCCCGTTTGCCCTCACAACCACCCTGTCCTTGGCATCGCCGAAATCGCTACTTCTGAACCAGAGAGCGCCTTCATCTTCGTAAAGGTACCCTTTTTGCTCCAATATCTCGATGGATTTTGAAACCTCGTTACTTTCGTAGAGATCCGTTTCGGGAAACCAGTTGTCGATGGTAACGTTGAAATATTCCAGATCTTCCCGTATGTCTTTCAGAATTCTTTCTTTTCCATAGTTTGGAAAAAAATCAGGAGTCTTTCCCTCCTCGTTGAGGTATCTGTTGCCGACCCTTTCCTTGACCTCTCTGGCGATTTCCTTCAGATACGCTCCTTTGTAATGGTCCTCCGGAAATTCTACCTCTTGACCCATGAGTTCCAGATACCGCAGATAGAGTGATCTGCCAAGCACCTCTATCTGGGTTCCCACATCATTGACATAGTATTCCGTCGTCACCTTAATTCCGGAAAAACGCAGGATCCTGGCAAGAGAATCTCCAAATGCCGCTCCTCTCCCGTGGCCAACGTGGAGCGGGCCCGTTGGATTTGCCGATACGAATTCGATGATTACGGGTGCCCCTTTTGCTTCGGGGAAGGAAATAAAATCATCACTGTTTACGTGACAGTTGACCGTTTCGACTACTGAGATTTCGGATATGAAAAGATTTATAAATCCAGGACCTGCTATCTCTATACGAGAAAAAAAATTATCCCTGTCGTGCGCCATTATCGTTTTTCTTACCTCTTCCGCCAGTCTCTGGGGACCGGCCTTCGTCTTCCTTGCATAAACCATCGCAATGTTTGTCGAATAATCTCCGAAGCTGATATTTTTCGGTTTTTCCAGCAAAATAGAGTCGGGGCGCAGCCCTGTCTCCTTTTCAATTGCCGAGGTAACGGGTATTTTTATGCGGGAATGTACTATTTCTCTCATCCGCCATCTCCCGGATAGGTAGACCGCACAGGAGTCTCATGTCTTGGTTAAGATTTCAAATTTAACCCATCCATTTGGCACAATCAAGCCATAAATGAAAGACTGTTTCGTGTAAGTATGTTTGCCCGGAGTTTCAGGCAGATAGTGGGAAAGTATAGTAAACTATCTTCTGCTAACAACCCTGTATCATTGCGTGAATATCAGCAGCTAAGAATCTTTCAAGCGACAAGACAGGTAACGCCTGATGCCTGTGGCCCTCTCGGAGTATCAACTACATCGTACTCCACCTTCTGTCCCTCTTTGAGGGTCCGGAAGCCATCCATTTGGATAGCCGTGTAGTGAACGAATATGTCCCTTTCCCCCTCATTTTCTATGAAACCGTAACCTTTCGTTTCGTTGAACCACTTTACCGTTCCCACCCTTTTCATGACATCCCTCCAAAGGCACATAAAAAATATATGTATACTGTATACAGTATTATTACCAGAACAAAACATTTCGGTCAAGAAATAATATTCCCGACTGCAAGATCTTTTTCGTGAGGAATGTATTATTCGTGCGGGATAGAGGATTGCGTTTTCCGTGCAATGCGACCGAGAGAAAACGAAGGAATTGTCAATTTTGCCTCAAATTCTTAAAAATATTTTTTCCCGTCAGGAGAGGGTCATTCATTTCCTCCCCTTGCCTTTTCATCTGTATCCTTTGCTTCATCTTCCAGTATAATTATTTTCTCCCTTTCCCTTATTAATCCTAAATCTTTTCGAGCGATATCTTCAATATAGTTCAAGTTGTTTTTTAAGTTGGTTTCCTCTTTCTCCATCCTTTCGATATCCTGTGAAACCCCCTCTCTTTTTTCCTCGAGCATCTCATATTGTTTCTTGAGTGTTAGGTATTCCAGGAGCCCCATCTTACCGAAGAAAATATCGTAAAGAATCAGCGAAAGTGTGAGAAAAAAAAGGCAGGCAACGAGAATTTTGTGAATTTTTTTCTTTCCTTTATCCATATTCCTCTCGCTTAATACCCGCTGTTCACGGAGAGGGAGAAATCAGGAAAAGAGACTGTTTTTCGCAAGGGAATAAAAGGTGGAGAAGGTAAACGCCTCCTGAACAATCTCCCTGTAAGGTTGGTCGCCAGCAAATACCCCCCAGAGGATCCTGGTGAGCCTTGCGCTCTTTTCGCTGGCGTCCTCTCCCTCTTTTTGCACACACCCAATATATATATCCGATAAGACTCCCCGCCTCAATATCCTCTCGTACATCTCAAACAGCATCTTGCCCCACCTGTTGTCAGCGTGGTAAGCGTCAAGACACCTCCTGAAGAAATGCTTCTCCAGGTCATCCTTTCCTTTTCCATAATTTACAACCGTATCAGCAAGTATCTTTGAGGTTTCGTAGGCAGATTCGATGCCGTTTTTGAGAAATCGCGAAACGAAGGCATCCCCGATGACAGCAACGCCGTCATCGAAACAATTGATCGCGCAACCGACGGGTGCTTGGGGATGGCAGTGGCAAATCAGCTCATAATTTTCAGGGAGAAACGTTTTCAGGCGCTTGTTATTCTCGAGTTCTTCTTTCAGGTACGCTATCTTCACATATTCACCTATAGCCGTTATGGTGAGAAATTCATCTTTCGGTGTCACGGCTATGAAACGAATCCGGCTGTCTTCCGTGCTGAATATGTGGATCATGTTCCCGAGTACGCGTGGAATATAGCCTGGGTCCACCTTTACCTCTGCCTGGCACGTGTGCCACGTTTTCGGAGGGATGTACTCGGGCATGAGATAATTGGATATAGGCGAGTTTACGCCGAAAGCGCCGACGATAAGATTAAACTCTTCCTTTTTTCCGCCCAACGTATGCACGCGGAAAGTCCTCCCCTCTCCTTCACCGACGATTTCGACATCTTTTACCCTCTCATTGATGAAAACCATTCCCCTGTCCAAACACTGGTCAAGCAATACCTGGTCGAAACTCCTGTAGCGACTCTCCTTTTCCAATAGCGGTCCTCCACCCCGAAACACCGTATAGATACCCTTTCTTTCGGGATGGACGATGTGTGCCTTTCTTCTCTTCCCGTGTATTACGTATCCATCAACGATCCTCCTCACCGCCGTGTCCTGGAGATCAATGCCGGCGTCACGGATCTTATCATAGGTGATATACCCTATTGCGCCTGCGCACATGTTGCAACCGCCCGGACCAAACATGTCAAAAACTTTCCTGTCGAACAGGGTTATGTTGAATTTCCTGTTCTGCTTCTTTGCGAGATTATCGATGTGGATCGCAAAGAAAGTTCCCGCAGGGCCTGCCCCGATAACTCCAATCCTGTCATTATCTTTCAGTGCGCTACCAGAGCCCATTCACCTCCCTCCTCTATCCGTGAGGCAAATCTTCCCTCTACTGCCTAAAAAAACTCTCGTAACTATTATTACAAAAACGAATAGAACCGCACCCCGCTGAGAACAAGAAGAAATCTTGCCACCATACATATTATAGTATTTCCCATGGGGCTGGTGCATATCTTGAAACAAGCACATGTCTTTAACCCTGGGCCCAGACAATTGACTACAGTGGGAAATACAAAATATTGAGTTTACAGCCGGGACGGCAGTATCGTACGGGCAGGCTTAAAACTCAACGTTCACCGTCCCTCCCGATTTATTGTCCTTGTCCTCTGCAATGGCATACACAATCCCTGCTGCGCCGGCGGCAACGATGGCCCAGAACCACCACTTATCGGTGAGCCTCTTTTTTTTCAATCCCTCACCAAGGGCTCTTGCTTTTCCACTATCGGGAAGAATACTCAAAAACAGCTCATCTTCAAGGAGAGGCTGGATGTCCTCCAACACGAACCTTTTTCCCTTCCTGGGCATGTCTCTGAAGATAGAATAAGGCTCTTCTGCCAATCCTCTCTCTCCCACAGAGAAAACAAAGTCAACAGATCCAGAATCCACGTCACCTTTCAGAACCACCGTAAGTCCTGCATCCAAGTTCATTCTTTCATTGAGTTTTCGAAGGTTTTTTACAACCTCCTCATAGTTGCCCCTGTCCACCCCGTACTCGATTTCAGATACCTCGTCTATCTCGAGGTTCAGGTCGAAGTGCAACCTGTCACCGGGGAGAGCAAACCGGCTCATGACGTACTCCACATACCCCTCTTTTCTTACCGAAACCCTGAAGAGACCCGGTTTTTCGACTTTCTCCACGAGGGGGGTTTCGCCGATTATCCTGTCACCGAGGAAAACCCTGGCGCTTGAAGGTGTAGAATTCACGGCCACGGTGACAAAATGTTCCTTGCTTGTGGCATGATGAAAAAAATCGACGAAGTCAGGGGGGTAAGCCTTATCGGAAACATCACTTTTCCCCGAAAGGTAATTATACCGAGCAATCAGCCTCTCGCTCCCCTCCCTGTCCCCTGTTTTAAAGAGTATAAACGAATATGACAGCACCGCTTCGCTTACGAGATCGAGGGCTTTTCCCCCAAGGGTGAAATGATACGGAGCATCGACAAGCTCCCTGTACTGCTCTGCTACCTTATCGAGCTTCAGCTCTTTGAAAAACTGTTTTCCACGCCCCAACATCTCTCTCCAGCGAAAGAGGGTATCAACGGGAACGGGCGGAAGCGTGTCCGACCCCTCCTTTCTCCCCCTCAAGGAAGATCCTTTTAGCGGCTCAAGGGATAGTTCCTCACGGAGGAAGCGCTGCATGCCATCGAAGTAACTTCTGGCGTTTTCCACATCGATCCCCTTTTGAGAAAACTCTATGAAAACGAGGCCCTTTGTCCTCGCCTGTTCCGCATGCACGGAAAATGCTGGAAAATAGAGCACCAGATGCATGAAAACGAGGATGAAGAAACGTACGTTTCCTGTCTGTCTACACCCTCTTGACGTAGATTTCATCGGCTATACCCTGATCCACGGCGATCATTGTCTCCTCGATCTGTATGACAAAGGAGGGCTTTTTCTGTAAGAGTTTTATCGATGTTCCCGGCAGGAGACCGATCGAACTCAACCTCTCAAGCCTCTTCTTCTGTCGGGGCATGATGAAAACGATCCTGTACGGATTTCCCAGAGAGGCATCAGAGAGCCTGATGACGAGTGGAGAAACGTCTTTTGTAAATTTTTTGCAGCAATCTCCCCGCGGGATCGGTTTGTTATGTGGGCAGAAGGGTGGATGACCGAGAAAAGTACATACAGATTCTGTCACCTTGTCGCTCAAAACATGTTCGAATTTACACGCGCTGCTTTCGACGTGAGTTTCCTCGAGTTCAAACAGCTGCGTGAGCAGACATTCGGCAAGACGGTGGCGCCTGACGATTTCTTGCGCCCTCAAAAGACCCTGATCTGTCATCGATATCTCTATGCCGTCCTTGGCTATGAGGCCTTCCTGATTCATCCTCTCGAGAATGCCTGGCGTATCCTCCTCCTCGGATGCCTCAAGGATATCATCGATTGTAAATTCCCCTGATTCTCGAAGGGTCCATATGAGTTCGAGTATTTCATCTACACTGTATTCAATCATTCCCTTTGCCCTCTCGGAAAATCCTCCTCAGCGTGTCAACAATTTTAGACTGTGGCACAACAAATGAATATTTGCAATTCGGACAACATATCATTTTACACGATTTCCCCAGAGGACACTCCTTATGGCAGCTTGCATCGAGCGTGTTTATTTGAAGCCCGCAGAACGGGCAAGCAAGGTACACAGGTTACCACCTAAAAATGAATGTTTAGTATTCTCATAAATTTATTGAAGAGAAAACCGACGAATATGGCAAAGGGAAAGATAAACAAAAATATGTACGTAGCAATGCGCTTTCCCTGTTCCTTGATGATGACGAAAAAGTTGGCTATGCAGGGGATGAACAGGGTTATGGTGATCAGGCTGACCATGACCTGTCTCGTATCGAGAAGGCCCGCCTTCTGCATGGAAAAAAGCCCTGCTGCCCCGTAGTCTCTCCTGAGGAAACCGATGATAAAAGATTCCGCCGCTTTCGGGGGAAGGTCGAGGAGGCCGACGATAACGGGGGAAGAGACCCTCTCAATGAGTCCCAGTATGCCGAATCTATCGAAAAAGAAGAGGATAACCGTACCGAGAATAAAGAGGGGAACAGCCTCTTTCAGGTACCACTCTATCCTTGCCATCGTTTTTATGAATATGTTTTGAAACTGAGGGATGCGTAGAGGCGGAATTTCCATTATGAAATCAACCTCTTCCCCGCTGATGAGCTTCGCAGCGAGAAATCCCACGGATACGATAATCGCGATAATGAACAGCGTCCAAACGATCGTTGCAAACATGCCCAGACTCCCGAGCATACCGAGTACGACTCCTAGCTGGGCGGAGCAGGGTATACCGAGGGCAAGAAGCAGGGTAATTATCAACCGCTCCTTTTTCGTCTCGAGAATGCGCGTGGTAAGCGTTGCCATAGTATCGCATCCCAGCCCGAGGATCAGAGGAAGAACGGCTTTTCCGTTGCATCCGATTCTCTTAAATAGCCTGTCAACCATAACGGCGAGTCTCGGCAGATACCCGGAGTCTTCCATGATACCGAAGCCAATAAAAAATGTCCCGACAATGGGAAGGATAATGGCGAGAGAATAGGTGAGCGCCATGGTAATGACGCCGTATTCACCGACAAAAAAGTCCCTTACAATCTGCCAGGGAACGATGCGTTCGAAGACTTTGATGAAAAAAGGGTTGATATAGCCCTCAAAAACCGTGCTCTCGAAAAAGTCAACGAGCGTTCCCGCACCAAACTGCCCGACGAATACGTAGGCAAGGTAGAGTGCTGCCACGAGGAACGGTATTCCATAAACGGGATGCATGGTCGCTTTCCCGAGGCTGTTCATTACGCTGCTTTCCCTCGCTCCCGCCTTCTCTTTGAAGAGGCCAACGATAGTTTGAATTTTCTGGTGCCGTGCGTTGTTTACGTGGTACGCGACGGGAACACCAACCTTTTTCTCCAGTTCGTGCCGGATGGCATCGAGTTGAGATATCTGATCCTCCGTGAAGTGGTCGTGCAGCCATCGGGTCAGAGACTGGTCACCGCATATTATGGCAATGGACAGCCCTCTCAACGACCTCGAGAATCCGTTGTTCTCGAGTATTGCGCTAACCTTTGTAATGCTTTCTTCGATGTTATCCCCATAGTGGACCATGAACTTTCCCGCGCGCGCGCTTTCTATGGTTCCCAAAATCTTCTCAAACCCTTTCCTTCTCACTGCAACTGTCTTGATCACGGGAATTCCAAAAATATGCGAGACCTTCTCACTATCGATCGACAGGCCGTGCTTTACCGCCTCATCCATCATGTTCAATACCAATCCCATGGCAACACCGAACTCGGTCAGCTGAATCGTTACGCTCAGGGAGCGTTCTAAGTTTTTTGAATCGCATACCTGAAGGACCGTCGAAGCATTTTCAGAGAGGATTATGTTCCGCGTAACCTTCTCATCCTCGGACATGGGAAGGAGAGAGTTAATGCCCGGCGTATCGATGATCTCCATCACGCTTCCACCCGCCTTGTAAACTCCCTTCGATATCTCCACTGTTGTACCGGGGTAATTGGAAACGGTTACGTACCTGCCTGTCAGGTGACCGAAAATAACGCTTTTGCCGACGTTGGGAGCCCCGACGAGGATTACCTTGCCATTGGTTCTGTTCTTCGCATCGCCCCTGTTTTCTTCGTGGCAATTCATGGAGGGTCCCTCCGTCTACTTTCGGCAATCAAGGCAGATGCCGAATATACAGAGCGAATGGTCGATGATTTTGAAATCATGCTTATTCGCTATTATTTTTTGGAGTATTTCTATTTCGGGATCGTTGAATTCGATAATTTTTTTACAGACGAGGCAGCAGATGTGATCGTGATGCATGGACATTCCATTTTCGAATCGCTTCTTACCATCGCCTATCTCGATCGATGAAGCGTAACCCAACTCCTCGAGAGTTTTGAGTGTTCTATAAACGGTTGCATACCCGATACCCGGATCTTTTTCCTTGACTTTCCTGTAGAGTTCGTCAACAGAAACATGCTCCTCTAAGGTGAAAAACATTTTCATTATTTTCCGTCTCGTCTTCGATGCCTTCTTGCCCTTTTTTTTCAGTTCTTTCTCAACTTTGGCTAAGAATTCTTCCACTTCCCTCCCCCTGCTCTCTCTTCCTTTCATTGCATTAAATATTGAAATTGATTATCATAATGATAAGAAGAAAAAAACCCTTAGTCAAGCAAAATAAGTTCCTTGATCGTCCAAAGAAGCTTTTGCTGGTAAATCCGGCGGGGGGTGTTGCCCGGCTCAAGAACTCTCTTTCTTCTTTTTCTTTGTCGTGCTCTTTTTTTCGGTAGGGGGAAGATACTCTATTATCGCCATCTCCGCACCATCTCCGGCTCTGAAGCCCGTCTTGATGATCCGTGTATACCCTCCATTTCTATCCTTGTATCTTTTCGCCAAAACATCAAAAACCTTTGCGGTGTTTTGCTTGTCCACGAGGATCGCAAAGAGCATCCTGCGCGCATGGGTCGTGTCCTTTTTACCCAGAGTTATCGCCTTGTCTGCTATCCTGCGCAACTCTTTGGCTTTAGCCACCGTGGTGGTGATCCTCTCATGATCAATGAGAGCGTTGAGCAAATTTTTAAGCAGGGCCTTCCTGTGCGATGGACTCCTTCCCAGCTTTCTACGATCTTTAGCGTGGCGCATGCCCCTCTCCTTCCTTATTCTTCCTTCGGAACCTCGATTTTCTTATCCTCCTCCACCTTGAAATTATCTACTTTCATTCCAAGATAAAGGCCCATATCCTCGAGAACCTGCTTGATCTCATTCAGGCTCTTTTTGCCAAAGTTCTTTGTTTTCAGCATTTCCTGCTCTGTTTTCTGCACCAGTTTGCCTATATATTTGATGTTCGCATTCTTGAGGCAGTTATACGCCCTTACAGACAGCTCGAGTTCATCGATGGTTCTGTAGAGTTTTTCGCTGAACTCATCATCTTTTATTTCCTCTACGACCTCTTCATGTTCTTCTTCCTCAGGCTCTTCGAAATTTATAAAGATAACGAGCTGGTCCTGAAGAATCCTCGCAGCGTATGCCACTGCATCGGCAGGAAGAAGAGAGCCGTCCGTCCAGATTTCGAGTATGAGCCTGTCGTAATCCGTCTGCTGACCGACCCTGGCATTGGTAACGTCAAAGTTCACTCTCTTTATGGGCGAGAAAATAGCATCGATGGGAATCGTACCGATGGGAAGATCCTCTTCGATATTCTTCTCTGCAGCCATGTATCCCTTGCCCATCCTCATCGTCAGGTCGATTTTTAGAGACCCTCCCTCGAGGACTTCCGCAATGTGATGGTCCTTGTTGATAATTTCGACATGATGATCGGTTACGATATCACCTGCAGTAACTTTCTTGGGCCCCTTTACATCGACACTTCCCGTTCGCGGCTCATAGGAGCTCGTCCTTAGTTGAACACCCTTGAGATTGAGGATTATGTCCGTAACGTCTTCCACGACCCCCTGAATCGAGGAAAACTCATGTTGCACGCCCTCTATGCGAAGGGATACGATTGCAGCTCCCTGAAGAGACGAAAGAAGTATGCGTCTGAGAGCGTTTCCGATGGTGGTACCGAAACCCCTTTCAAGGGGTTCGGCAACAAACTTTCCGTAATAGCCCGTTGCAGATTGAGCATCTATGTTGACTCTTTTCGGTTTGATCAACTCTTTCCAATTTCTCTGGAACATACGATTCCTCCAATTATTTTGAAGCTCTTCTTTGTTACTTCGAATATAGCTCTACGATAAGCTGTTCCTGAATTGGTTCGGTTATGTGATCTCTCTTGGGAAGGTTCTTTACAACACCCTTGAAATCTTCCCTTGCTAGTTCGAGCCAGTCTGGAATCCCCTTTCTCACTACAGAATCCAGCGCTTCGTTGATATGCTGAATTTTTCTGCTCTTTTCCTTCAGCTCAACGGTATCACCCTCCTTAACGAGATAGGAAGCGATATTGACTTTTTTCCCATTGACGTTGAAGTGGCCATGGTTCACATACTGTCGTGCCTCTCTCCGGGTAACGGCAAAGCCGAGGCGGTAAACAACGTTATCGAGTCTCCTTTCCAGAAGAATCAGGAGATTGTCCCCTGTCTTTCCTTTCATCTTGTCAGCCTTGTAGAAATATATCCTGAACTGCTTCTCCATAACGCCATAAATTCTCTTGGCCTTCTGCTTCCCTCTGAGCTGAACCCCGTAGTCACTGAATTTTGGCCTCCTCTGCCCCTGCTGTCCCGGCGCATACGGTCTCCTCTCAAAGGAGCATTTATCGGTGTAGCATCTATCGCCCTTTAAAAAGAGCTTCATACCTTCCCGCCTGCAAAGCTTGCAGACTGACCCGTTGTATCTACCCAATTTCTCTACCTCCTTGTGCTAAACTCTTCTTCTTTTTGGCGCTCTGCATCCATTGTGGGGGATTGGTGAAACATCCCTTATGTAATTGACCTTCAATCCCGCCGCCTGCAGTGTCCTGAGCGCAGCCTCTCTGCCTGAGCCCGGTCCTTTGATATAAACGGCAACTGTCCGAACACCGTTATCCATTGCTTTCTTCGCAACGTCTTCAGCTGCCATTTGGGCGGCAAAAGGTGTCGACTTCCTCGAGCCCTTGAAACCCATGGCACCTGCGCTTGACCAGGCTATCGTGTTTCCATCCATATCGGTTATGGTGATTACCGTATTGTTGAATGTCGCTTTGATATGTGCCAGTGCCGTTGGAATATTTTTCTTTGTTTTCTTCCTGCCCTTCGATGGCTTCGCCATTTTTCCTCCGTTCTTTTCTAAACGTCTTTACTTCCTAACCTTCTCTCTTTTTTTTCCTACGACGGATTTTCTTGGCCCCTTCCTCGTCCTTGCGTTCGTGTGGGTCCGTTGGCCCCTGACGGGAAGCCCCTTCCTATGCCTGAGCCCCCGGTAGGTACCAAGATCCATCAATCTCTTTATGTTCATTGCCACTTCTTTTCTTAAATCACCCTCAACTTTCACCCTGTTGTCGATCACCTCTCTTATTTTTGCGACCTGGTCCTCGGTCAAGTCTTTCACCTTTATGGTCGGATCGACACCAGCTTCAAGCAACACCTTCTGTGATGTCGTATGTCCTATTCCAAAGATGTAGGTGAGGGCAATGTCAATTTTCTTCAATTTCGGAAGGTCGACTCCTGCAATCCGTGCCAATGTTTCCTCCTTTACCCCTGTCTCTGTTTGTGTTTGGGATTTTTACAGAGAACCCTTATAACCCCTTTTCTCTTGATTATTATACATTTGTCACATATTTTTTTAACCGATGATCTAACTTTCATCTCTCCCTCATCTTCTTGTTCTGTATACGATTCGTCCCCTCGTCAGGTCATAGGGGGAAAGTTGAACGGTGACCTTGTCTCCGGGAAGAATTTTGATGAAATTCATCCTCATCTTCCCGGAAATATGGGCAAGGATAACCATTTCATTTTCGAGTTCAACCCTGAACATTGCGTTCGGCAACAGTTCGACGACGGTTCCTTCCACTTCTATTGCTTCTTCTTTCGCCATGACTCTCCTTAAATCTTGCTTAATATCTCAGGCCCATTCTCTGTTATTGCCACGGAGTGCTCGAAGTGGGCTGAAAGCGTCCTGTCCTTCGTAACAACGGTCCAGCCGTCACCGAGAACCTCCACCTCATATCCCCCCTGATTGACCATCGGCTCCAGGGCAAGAACGAGCCCCGGGACTAATTTGATACCCGTTCCTTTATTGCCGAAATTTGGAACCTGTGGCTCTTCGTGCAGGCTTTTTCCGATCCCATGCCCCACAAAATCCCTCACAACGGAAAACCCGTTTTTCTCCACGTGCGTTTGAATCGTATACGAAATATCGTATAACCTGTTTCCGCTCTTTGTTTCCCGTATACCTTCGTAAAGGGAGCTTTCCGTTACATCGAGGAGCTTTTTTGCTTTTACGCTTACCGCACCCACGGGGAATGTCTTTGCCGCATCCCCGTAAAACCCATCCTTGTACAATCCGAAATCGATGCTTACGATATCTCCCTCCCTCAAGAACCTGTCTTTACGGGGAATCCCGTGAACAACCTCTTCGTTGACGGATACACAGAGATTCGCCGGGTAGCCCATGTATCCTTTAAACGCCGCTCGCACATTCCTGTCCTTTACAAACTTTTCCGAAAACTCCTCAAGGTCAAATGTCGACATGCCGGGCTCTATGATTTCCTTTATCCTTTCGAAAAAATCTGCTACAATCGAATTTACCGCTCTCAAGGCTTTAATTTCTTCGCTGTTCTTAAGTAGGATCATTTATCATTCATTCATCAAGGATAGATACGATATTCCCGTATATATCATCAATTTCTCCCTTCGCGGGAACAGTCCTCAGGTTGCCTTTCGACGAGTAATAGGTAATGAGGGGCTCCGTCATCTCTCTGTAAGTCTTCAGCCTGTTTATGATGGTTTCTTCCTTGTCATCGTCCCGCTGATAGAGCTCTCCATTGCAGGCATCGCACCTTCCTTCTTCCTTTGGAACGTTGTAAACTACGTGGTACATAGCGCCACAGGACCTGCAGGTTCGTCGCCCGGAAAGCCTGCCTATAAGGTCGCTTTCATCAGCTTCAAGGGA
>JBFFNJ010000007.1:0-27761 GCA_041563215.1 Candidatus Deferrimicrobia bacterium
AATTATTTAATTTTTTTATTAAAATTTTTAATCCTCTTCAGTTCGGCGGTCGAGCGTTTCTATAATATTTTTCAGGACCCCCGTAGCCGTTCCCTCGACCCAGAGTGTCCCCGGATAGGCAGAAAGCTCAATTCTTTCCGGATTTATAATGATTACCGGAACTCCTCTCTCCAATGCAATAAAGGGGAGTTGATTTGCCGGAGCAACGGTTCCGGATGTTCCGACCACCATGAAAAGGTCCGACTCCCTTGCCAGATCCCGTGCCGAAGCTGCAGCTTCTTTCGGTATTGGTTCCCCGAAAAAAACCACATCGGGTTTCAGGATGCTTCCACAGGTACAGAGGGGTGGTACGCCTTCACCCAGCTTTTCCTCGGAATCGAACGTTTCCCGGCAATCGAGGCAGGCCAGGTTTCTCGCATTTCCGTGGTATTCTATGACTTTGCAACTCCCCGCCATCTGGTGAAGCCCGTCGATATTCTGGGTAATGACACGACTGACGATACCCATCTTTTCCAACTCTGCCAGTGCAAAGTGGGCGAAAGTAGGCTTTGCTTCGAAAAGGACAGACATCATTTCCCCGAGCATGTTCCAGACTTTTTCGGGATTCATCCTGAAAGCCACAATGTGGGCAAACTCGGCAGGGTCATATTTCTCCCAGAGACCCTGATGGCCCCGAAAAGCGGGTATACCAGATTCGACGGAAATTCCCGCTCCCGTGAGCACGGCGCAATTCGACGATTTCCCGATCAGTGAAGCGGCTCTCAAGATGGTGTCTTTCATTCCCTGGTTCTCTGTGCCGTTTCTGTTATTACGCTTTCAGAAAGCTTCCGAGTTTGAGGGCAAGGCCCATGTTCCCAGCAACCTTGAGCTTCCCCATCATGAATGCCATCTGGGGAGCGAGGCTGCCCGATATGAGTCCCAGGAAATCGGTATCGGCCATCGTGATCACCGAGTCAGGGTTGTCGGCACCTCCCTCGTCCACCGTTACCCGGCCATCATCGATCGTGACATACCACCTTCCCCCACCCTCACCGTCTATATTGAACTGGTACACGCACTGCATCCCGCTTATTTTACCCGGGTCGGCCATCAACTTCTCCGGCAGTGAATCGAAAAATTCTTTTACCGTCGTCTCAGCCATGGCGGCCTCCTTAAAATGAATGGGTACTCATTTATTTTTTACCACAGAGAGAAGATCACTTCAAATAATATTGTTTGAATATGTGGTGACCTCTGGGCATAATCCTAACAGGAGGAACAGGTGAAAATTATCGGGCTCACAGGTGGAATCGGAACGGGGAAATCACTTGTTGCAGACATATTCAGGAAAGCGGGCATACCTGTTCTCGATGCCGACAGAGTTACCCACGACGTCTACCTCCCCGGCACCGATGCACACGAAAAGATAGAGAGGGCTTTCGGCCAGGCAGTTCTCGGAGAAGACGGAACCATAAACCGGCAGATGCTGGGGGACCTGGTATTCAAGGACCCCGATAAAAGGAAGTTGCTCGAGGAGATCACACATCCAGAGATCGAAAAGAGGATGAGCGAGTTTATCCGTGTATGCGCTAAGGACAAAAAACCTTTCTGCGTCATCGAGGCAGCCCTGATCTTTGAAAAAAAACGGGGGAGCTTTTTTGATTTCATCATCACCGTATCGGCAAGCAGGCTCGATCAGATAGAACGGCTCAAAAAGAGGGACGGACTGCCGGAAGAAGAGATCGCGAGCCGGATAGATGTTCAATTATCCATCGCCGAGAAGGAAAAGAGGGCGGATTTCGTCGTCGACAATTCCGGCTCGATAGAGGAAACGGAGAGGCAGGTCTTTAAGATCATCGATGATCTCATGAAAATTTGAATACCCCTCAGTCACGTTTGAGAAGGATTGGGGACACCAGGACAGGAAGGCTTTCCCCACCATCACCATATCCTTCGAAGCCGACAACGACTCTCTTCAGCTTTCCCTTCATCTCTTCACCGAATGCAAGCTTATAGTCGTAATCGAGGCTTCTGCTCACGTTAATGACCCTGTCCACATCCCGGTCATCCCCGATCGATATGATCGCACTACCCGGGTACGGATTTACGATGCTCTCTTTCGGCAGCCTGTTTCCGAAGGCATAGATGATGTTCTGACGGTTCCGAATCTTCTCGGACCTCACCGATTTGTACCAGAGAGAGAGCTTTTTCTTCAGGGAAAGCCCCTCCGGAGCAGCATCAAAGATCATCTGGAGGAAAAAGGGATACTTGGCCTCGCCCGGATCGTAATCCCTGCCCTCTTTGTTGATGCCCCTAACCTTCACCGAAAAATGTACCGCCCTGCCCCTCGCATCTATATCTGTATCTCTCAGGAAATAGAGCTCCTCCTTCTTGCCGAGTCCCACTGCGATCTCCACCCACTTCTCTGTCCGACCAGCTGGATGACGCTTTGCGGCTCCCTCAGGCCCCTTTACTCTCAGATCTCCCTTTCTCATATCGGCATAAGAGAACAGGGTGATATCGCCTCCCTCACCCGAGTAAAGTTCCGGCCGGGATAATACAATGGCGAATATGACGATGAGGATGACGGATAACAAAAGGGAAGATCTATTCGCTCTATTCAAAGAATTTTTCCTGCACATCTATATTTCTCTCGCTCAATCTGTTTTCGAAGTGATTCACGCACTCTTTTATCGCATCAAGGTCTTTGCCCCTGATGACGATTCTTGCCTTGTAGCCGCATTCAACGGTGGGATAGGACCCTACTGAAAGGGAGCTGTATTTTTTCACCACCTCCCTCATGATATCCGAGTATGACGACTCCCCCGCCTTGAGATAGAAGACGGCTCTTCTCACGGCGACATCCTTGAAATACTTTTTTACAAAGGGAAACATCGTCTTTACCATGCTGGGAATCCCGGGAAATACCATCACCTTTCCATTGACGAATCCCGGGGCCCCCGAGATCGGGTTGGGAATAAGTAGGGAGCCTTCGGGAACCCTGGCCATCCTGAGACGCTCCCCGTGCAATTTTCCCCCGTAATATTCTTCGAGTATCCTCTCGGCATCCGGGTCCGTGATTAGAGAGATGCCGAGAGCCTCTGACACTGCCTCGCGGGTGACGTCATCGGGCGTTGGCCCGATTCCACCCGTAAGGATAACGTAATCCACCTCATCTATTACTGCTTTGATAAATTTCGTAATAGAAGGCACATTGTCGGGGAGAACTGCGGCAATAAGTATCTCAACTCCGATTTTGTTGAGCTCTTCGATGAAAAAGCGCGTGTTCAGATCCAGCACCTCATCCTTCAGGACCTCGTCGGCAATAACAAATAGCGCTATTCGCTGAAGGCGATCGGACATTTATCGTTTACATCCATTAGCTTTTTTACTATGTAATACTATCATTACGAAGATAAGGATATGTCAATGGGAAAGCAAGAGCAAAAGTTGTCCTATGCGAAGGCGGGCGTACACACAGCCGAATCTGACAAGCTCTTGAAAAAAATAAGCCCGTATCTCAGGAAAACCTTTTCCCGGGAGACTATCGGTGATATCGGCGGCTTCTCCGCATTTTATCAGCCCGATCTCAATCAATACGACAGCCCCGTTTTCCTTGCAGCAACCGATGGTGTGGGAACGAAATTAAAAGTAGCCGTCGCCGCGGGAAAAGTGGACACCATAGGGATAGACCTAGTCGCCATGTGCGTCAACGATATCGTTGTCCACGGTGGAAAACCCCTCTTCTTCCTGGACTACTTTGCAACGGGCAGGCTCGATGCAAACGTGGCATCACGCGTAATCCGGGGGATTTCGAAGGGGTGCATCGAGGCGGGGTGTGCCCTCATCGGCGGGGAGACAGCGGAAATGCCCTCGATGTATGCGGACAAAGACTTCGACATAGCCGGATTTTGCGTCGGAATAGCGGAAAAAAAGGCTCTAATCACGGGAAAACACATATCCGAGGGGGACGCGATCTTCGGTATCCCCTCGAGCGGTTTTCACAGCAACGGATTCTCCCTGATACGGAAGGTGCTCTTCGAAAAGAACAAGATGAGCATTCACGACAGATACCCGGGCACGAGGAAAGCGATATGGAAAGTTCTCTTGAAGCCGACGAGGATATACGTCCGTGACGTTCTGCAACTGTTGAAACGGGTGCACGTCAAGGGCATGGCACATATTACGGGGGGTGGTTTTTACGAAAATATCCGGAGGATACTACCCGACGGGCTCATGGCGGAGATTGAACCAGAAAACTGGCAGATCCCGCAGATATTTTCTGTGATCGAATCCATGGGAAACATCGAGAGGAAAGAGATGTTCGGCACGTTCAACATGGGGATCGGCCTGGTTCTTGTCCTTGGTAAGCGGCGAAGAAAAGACGTACGGGAAGCACTGGGAAACCTGGGTGTCCCGTTCCATGAAATCGGGACAGTTAAAACGAGCAAGAAAAAAAAAGGAAAAGTCGAGGTTGTTTTCTGATGGGATGAAGAAACACAAGATCGTCGTTCTCATATCGGGTGGTGGGACAAATCTCCAGTCGATCATTGACGCCTGCGAGAACGGTCAGATTCCCTGCAAAATTGCCCTGGTGATAAGCAACAGGGAGGGAGTGCACGGTCTCACCCGGGCGAAGAACCACAATATACCAACCGCTTTCGTTGACCACAGGGAGTTTGCGTCAAGGGAGGACTTTGAGAGAGAATTGATCAGGCAGATCCGGAAAACAGGGGCCGAGCTGATTTGCCTGGCCGGATTCATGAGGGTCCTAACGCCCCTTTTCGTCAATGAGTTCAAAAACAGGATCATCAACATTCATCCCGCCCTCCTCCCCTCATTCCCGGGGATAGGGGGGAACAAGCAGGCCATCGATTACGGTGTTAAGTTTTCCGGCGCCACGGTACATTTCGTAAGCGAGGGTACCGACACGGGCCCGGTAATAATACAGGCCGTCGTTCCCGTATATGACGACGACACGGAGGAAACTCTCGCCAGAAGAACCCTTGCCCAGGAGCACAGGATCTATCCCCTGGCTATAAAGTATTTCTTCGAGGGGCGCCTCGAGATACGGGGGCGAAAAGTGATCCTCAGGGATGCTGCGAGAATCGAGGAATTTGCCCATATAAACCCTTATGAACCATGAATCTTTCTGCCTGTAGAGCATCGGATGCGTGTTTGCATCTCTTCCTGTCCCGGCAATTCCGCATACGATTTTAAGCTTGTAACTTCACCGGCTTTGTGTTTTAATGGCTTTTCTATTTTCCCCAGCGGAGGAGAGCATGGCCAAATGTGACATATGCGGGAAGAAGCCGATGTCGGGAAACAACGTATCCCATGCAAACAACAAGACAAAGAGGGTATTCAAGCCAAACGTAAAAAAACTCCACGTGCGTGTCGGGGGCACCGTCAAAAGGGTGAACATCTGCACACGTTGCCTCAGATCAGGTCACGTGGAGAAGGTCATATAGAGATCCGGCAGGCAACGGATCACCTATTTTTTCTCCGCGCTTTGAGGAAGTCTCCCCACAGCATCTATTTCAATGAGGGCACCCGCTGGAAGTGATGCTACTTGAACCGTTGCCCTGGCGGGCATAACCTCGAGAAAATACTGTTCATATACGCGGTTCATCTCGGCAAACTCCCCCAGGTCAACCATGTAGACGGTGGTCTTGACGACATCGGCGAGTGACCCGCCGGCAGCTTCGATGATCGCCTTGATATTCTCGATCACCCTTTCTGTCTGGCTGGATACGTCATCGCCGGTAAGAACCCCCGTTTCCGGGTCGAGAGCGATCTGTCCCGAAAGAAAGATCAAATCGCCGCTGATCACGGCCTGTGAATAAGGCCCGATTGCTTTCGGAGCATTGCGGGTGTTGACAGTCTTTTTTACCACCCTCCATCATCCTCCGTCTCTGTTCAATGCTTGACCCTGACAACGCTGATTACGTGATTGATCTTGGTAATCGATTTAATAACCCGCGTGAGATGGCTTACGTCTTTGACGGCTATTTCGAAATCACAGACAGCCCTCTCGTCTTTCGTGGTGACAACCATCGCCCGCCGAATATCGACGTCCATCGCCGTAATCGCCTTCGATATGTCGGCCAGGAGCCCCGGCTTGTCCACGCAGACAACCTTGATCTTCCCCGGCCGTGTAGCACTCGATCCCGCGTCCCAGGCCACTTCGACCCTCCTTGCAGGATCGGACTCGAATATCTTCAAGCAATCGGCCTCATGAATCGTAATGCCCCTCCCTCGCGTGACGAATCCCGTAATTGGATCGCCCGGCAGCGGGTTACAGCACTTGGCGAACCTTATCAGCACATCGTCGATTCCCTTGACGACTATCGGCTGGTAATCCTTTCCCGAAACCTTCTTGATAATCTCTCCCACCTTCAGAGGTTTCCGGGGTGCCGCCTTGTCCTGTTCACCGGGAAAAAGGTGCTTCAGCATGAGGGAAATTTGAAACTTTCCATAGCCCACCGATGCGAAATAATCATCGGCTGTTTTGAACCGATGATCTGAGAGAAACGTTGCGAATTCCTCTCGCTTTTGCAGTTTCCCGATCGTCATGCCGTGCTTCCTGACCGCCTTCTCGACGAGATGTTTTCCCACTTCGACCGACTTCTGGCTTTCCTGTGATCTGACGTAGGCCCTTATCCTGGATATGGCCTTGTTCGTTTTTGCTATCTTTAGCCAGTCTTTGGATGGGTGATGGTTCGGATTCGTGATGATTTCGACCATGTCTCCATTTCTCAGCTCGTATTTCAGGGCCACCATCTTTCCGTTTACTTTTGCCCCCACACAGCGGTTGCCCACCTCCGTGTGAATCGAATATGCGAAATCTATCGGGGAGGCCCCCCGGGGGAGCTCAACAACATCTCCCTTGGGAGTAAAAACGAGCACCTCATCGGGAAAAAGCTCACCTTTTACCCCGTTGATGAACTCTGCAGAATCCTTGACCTCCTTCTGAAATTCGACGATGTGCCGCAACCAGTTGAAGGATTTCTCATCCCGGACGGCGGCTCCCCCCGCTTCCTTGTACAACCAGTGCGCCGCCACACCGAATTCGGCTATTTTGTGCATCTCTTCCGTTCTTATCTGGACCTCCATCATCTCGGCATCGGGTCCTATCACCGTGGTGTGGAGGGACTGGTAGCGGTTTGCCTTGGGCATCGCTATGTAGTCCTTGAACCGCCCCGGAACCGGTTTCCAAGCGCTGTGAACGACCCCGAGCGATTCGTAGCACTCCTTGATCGTTCCCACGATAATCCTGAAGGCAACGATGTCATATATATGGTCGAAATCGATGTTTTGCCCTTCCATCTTCTTGAATATGCTGTAGAGACTCTTTACCCTCCCTGCAATTTCGGCATCTACACCGAATTCGGAGAGTTTCGCCTTGAATATGGCTGTGACACTTTCGATATACTTCTCCCGCAGGCTCACCTTTTCTTCGAGCTTGTTCCTCAAATCCTCGTAACGTTCCGGGTAAAGATATTTCAGGCAGAGATCTTCGAGCTCGTCCTTCATGCCGCCCAAACCGAGCCTGTTTGCTATAGGAGCGTAAATGTCGAGTGTCTCTTTCGAAATATGATACTGCTTGTCCGAAGAGAGGTGACTGAGCGTCCTCATGTTGTGGAGCCGATCGGCGAGCTTGATGAGGATAACCCTGGGATCGCGGGCTATCGCGACGATCATTTTCCTGAAACTCTCTGCTTTCTGCCTGGCTACGTCGACGACCGTTACTTTGCTCAGCTTTGAAACCCCGTCCACGAGGAAAGCAACCTGATCGCCAAAGTGTTCCCTGATCTCATCGATATCGATATGCGTATCTTCCACCACATCGTGGAGAAATCCCGTCGCAATAGTCTCATCGTCAAGCCCGAGGCCTGCCAGTATCCCCGCAACCTCCAGGGGATGAATGAGGTAGGGCTCCCCCGACTTTCTGATCTGTCCGTGATGTATTTTCGCTGAAAATACGTATGCTTTATGTATCAGGTCCAGATCGGAGTCCGGATTGTAAGAAAGGACTTTATCAACGATATCCGTAAGACGGATCATACTATATTACGCTATGGAGGCAGGAAAAAGCTTATTCAGCCTTTTTTTCCACCTCTCCTTCAGCAATCTCTCGTAGAGCCACAACGACGGGTTTTTCCTTTTTATCCCCGGTCTCAATAAGGGGTTTCTCGCCGGAAATAATGCCCTTTGCCCTTTTAGACGCGAGAATCGCCAGTTCAAAGTGGCACGGGACTTTTTCCAGGCAATCTTCTACGGTCACTCTTGCCATTATCTACCTCCTGAATTGCAAAACTAATTTTTCTAAAAACTCCCTGTTCCTGTCAACCCTTAAGTTCTGGCTCTCAATGATTAGAATAACATCTTTTATGGCTTTTTCAAGGTCCCTGTTGATTACAAAATAGTCATAATCTTTCAAGATGACGAGCTCACGCAGTGCTTCACGGACTCTCTCCTCTATCTCCCCCTCGGCTTCCCTCTTCCTCCCCCGCAACCTTTCGTAGAGAGTATCCCTGTCGGGAGGGAAAAGGGCTATGAGAACTGCTTCGGGCATTATCTCTTTGACGTTCATCCCCCCCTGGACATCTATCTCGAGCAAAAAGTCTATCCCCGAACCCAGGCAATCCTCCACCGCCTTCCTGGATGTGCCGTAACGATAACCGTATATATTGGCCCATTCCAGGAAATCTCCCGCCTCGACCATTTCGTCGAAGGTTTTTGCATCGACGAAATGGTAATCCACCCCGTCCTTTTCTCCTTCTTTCATCGGACGTGTCGTGTAGGATATCGAAAGAATTAAGTTTTCTACCCTCTTTGCAAGGTTCCGGCAAACAGTCGTTTTTCCCGTTCCCGAAGGCGCCGACAGGACGAAAAGGTTGCCCTTCATCATAAAAACTCCTCACTCTACATTCTGAACCTGTTCCCTCATCTTCTCTATCTGTGCCTTTGCCTCTATGACGAGTGCAGGAATCTTAGCACTCTGGGATTTGGAGCTGATCGTATTGAACTCCCTGTTCAGCTCCTGGATGATAAAGTCGAGCTTCCTGCCCACACCGGGTGTCTTCGAGCGGAGGTTTTCCTGAAATTGAAGGAGATGAGACCCGATCCGCCTGACTTCCTCAGAAATATCGAGCCTGTCTGCAAGGATGGCGATCTCGAGGGAAAGCCTCTCGTGAAAGCTTTCAGCAGGCGCCTCCCCTTCCTCCATGAAATCTCTTATTCGCTCCTTCAGCCTTTCGCCCATAACCTTTTTGTCCCCTTCCGAGAGGCGCTCTATTTTTTTATTGAGAGACGTAAGGGATCTCGTCCCGCTAACTAATTGCTTCTCGATCGTTTTCCCCTCTTTTCTCCTCATCTGGCACACACTGTCCATCGCCTCGCCTGCTGCAGACAGGACAAGTTCGGTAACGGGGTCCTCCTCGGGCTCTATCTCTTCAACGGATACTATCCCGTTAATGGACATTGCCTTCTCCACCCCGAGAGATCCGGAAAGTCCAAACGTTTCGCGCAGCTCGCTTTCGACTTCAAGGTATCCGCCGAGCAGTGATTCGTTGACGGTTAGTTTTTTCGTTTTCTCCCTCTTGTCTTTTACCGTCACCGTTACATCAGCTTTTCCCCTGCTGATACGCGATCGCACCAGATCCCGTATCAGGGGCTCCATGAAGTAATAGCTCGAGGAGAGGCGAACGCCCACTTCCAGGTACCTGTGGTTCAGCGTTCTCACCTCAATTGTCACATGAACATCACCAGACGACCTGGTGCTTCTACCGAAACCCGTCATACTCATTACCATATCGCATTCCCTTCCCTATAGTATGTTGATACAGGGATTCCCGCACAGAAAGAAAAAAGTCCTTCACCCTCTCATCTCGGTAATCGGGATAGGTCCACGGAAATTCCCTGAACTTCCCCTTCATGTAATAGAGGGTTACCTCACCGTAAACTCCGTTGCCGAGGTAGATCCGGTGATAGTAATTTTTAAAGGTAGCCAGGACAAAGTTTTCCAGTGATACGATGCCAGGGTCTATATTCACAGACCTCCGACCACCCCGAGAATGTTCCTTTTCAAGTTCGTAGCTTATCAGTTTCCCATCAACCAAAAAGCTCCTTCTGCACAGACCGTTATGCACGACAAACATCCTCTCAAGCCCTTTTCCCATCTCTTCGGTGTAGTAATCGGTCTGGTCGAAGGAAAATCTTTCTGACCGTGTCTCTATGATCCCCAGTTTGTCGGCGATCCCGTGAAGGATACCGTCGATATCGGCAAGGGGTGAATAAATCAGGCCTGTTATCAATTTGCAGGGTAGAGGATTCCTCGGGAAACTCACCCTCGCCTCCGCACCGGCTAGCTCAAATTCCCGGCGTCATACCTCTTTATTGCCCTTATCAGCTTCTCCCTGGTAATCGGAGAGGTTCCAACCTCGCCCACCACAACGGCTGCAGCAATGTTGGCAACCAGGGCCGAATCCTCATATCCGCCCCCCGCTGAAAGGATTGCCGAAAACACGCTGACAACCGTGTCTCCTGCGCCGGTTACATCATATACTTCGCGGGCAATGGCAGGAATATAGATGGGCTTCTTTCCTCTCCTCTGTATCAGGGTCATTCCTTCCGCACCCCGCGAGATGAGAACGGCTGAGGCTGCCGTTTTGCTCATTATCTTCTTTCCGGCCCTTATGAGGTCTGCTTCATTCAGCACGTCGATCCCGGCAAAGAATTCTGCCTCTTTTCTGTTCGGCTTGATTGCCGTGCATCCCCGGTAAAAAGCCACATTCCTCTTCTTCGGGTCCACGACGACATTTTTCCCCTTCTCCCTGGAACGCTCTATCAGGGCACTGAATACCTCCTCGCTGACGGCACCCTTGTTGTAATCCGACACTATCACAAAATCCACTTCCGGGATACATTTCTCGATCTTACGAATGAGCTCTTTTTTTACGCTCCCCGGCAGGTCAAAAGAGTTCTCCCTGTCCATCCTGACCATCTGCTGGCTGTGGGCAACAACCCGAGTTTTTACCACTGTCCTCAGGTTCTTGACAGAACATATCGCCGTCTGGTCAATTCCGTTTTTCTTCAAGATCTTCTTTATGACCCCACCGTGGTAATCCTCACCTACCGTCCCCGCAAGAACGGCTTCCATGCCCAGCATTTTTACATTCAGCGCCACGTTGCCGGCCCCACCCACAGTTCGTGTTTCCCGCTCGATCTTTACCACAGGTACGGGGGCCTCCGGGGAAATGCGGTCAACCAGCCCCCAGACGTATTCGTCGAGCATGATGTCACCCAAGATCAGTCCTTTCTTACCCTGGAACCTCTCTATGTATTCGTAAAGCTTACCCTTCTCCATCTTCCTCCTCCACGAGGGGATGCGCCTCATCGACGAGCATCACGGGAATACCTTCAATCACGGGATATTTCAGCTTACAGTCCCTGCAGAGGAGAAAATCTTCTCCTGCAGAAGGAGCAACGTCACCTTTGCAGGCGGGACATGCAAGAAAGCGGAGCAGTTTTTCATCCATCCCTTCTTCCCCTGCTTATCTTTTTCAGTTCTCCCGTGAGGGTACCCACCTTGATCTTCGCATGGACCAGCAACGGGATGTTGGTCCCGTCGTTTATGAGCCACGCCGTCACCTCCCTGTCCCCCATCACCTTCCCCTGGTATTTCACGACCGGCTTTATCTCCAAAGTGTCGAAAACGCCTATTTCGGTTTGCACCTTG
The DNA here is from genome assembly GCA_041563215.1 of Candidatus Deferrimicrobia bacterium. Lineage (GTDB taxonomy): Bacteria > Desulfobacterota > Deferrimicrobia > J040 > J040 > WVXK01. Next base: position 11,723 of record JBFFNJ010000007.1, read on the forward strand.
CGGTTTCCCAGCAGCTTCACATCGATCGTATAGACCTTCCTCCCCCCGTATACGTTGATGTTTTCCGGCTCCTCCGCAAGTTCCCTGGTTCTTAAGAAATAGGCCACCGTAATGGGCTCGAATATCTTCGGAACTGCGACAAACTCCTTTATCTTTTTTCCCTCGAGATCGAAGTGTTCGAGTATACCCTTTTCCTGGTCATAATACACTATCTTGTCCACGATCTTGTCAGATTCCTTCTGGCTCACGATGACTTTATAGGGAAGGAGGCTCTTTGCGTCGACAAAATAGTCAAACTCATCGATAATCTGCTTGAATACCTTAACGAGGCCCGTTGTCCACAGCTTCGCGTTAATGCGATAAAAAAGCCTGTCTCCCTCCTTCTCTTCGCCAAGATAGGAGAACTCTGCGTATCCCGCCTTAATGCCGAAAAAGGAAATCTCATAGGTGAGCACCTCAAAATTACGGGCCCAGACAGGACCGTTTTCCCCCGAAAGAAACGGGTCATCGTCGAGAAGCCCCGCCCCCGAAAAGGAAGACAGGCCAAGAATCAAAACAGTTATCAGAATTATTTTTTTCGTCATGGTGCACCACAGAGCCTTTCTGTCATGATAGCAACCGCTTCGTCAAAGTCTCGCGCAATAAAATCTGGAAACATCTCCGGATCCGTTATCTTATCTTTGTCTCCCCTTCCATACCCAGTCTCGACGAGAATCGTCTTGAACCCCTTTTTCTTGCCCACCATTATATCTATTGTTTTGTCTCCCACAGTAAATACTCTATCGGATGGCGGCAGGCTGTTCAAAAACCCAAGCGCAGTATCGAGCATCATGGTGCCCGGCTTCCTGCATCCACAGCTTCCGCGAAGATCCTCGACGGTTCCCTCAACATGATGGGGGCAATAAAACACCCCGTCTAATATCTCCATAAACGGATCGAACATCTCCTCGAACCTTCTCTTTACCCGAAAAAATTCTTCCATCCTGATAATCCCCTTTGCAAGGCCTGCCTGATTGGAGATTATGAAGATTGCAAAACCCGACTCTTTCAGCTTGGCCAACGATAAGATAGAATCCCCTATTTCCCTCATGTCGGCGGGATCGGACAGGTACCCGCTGTCCTCTATGAGGGTCCCGTCCCGATCTATGAAAGCAATCCCATCGGGCTCTTTCATCTTGATATTTACCCTAAATATCATAAATCGCCTCTTCCCCGGGGGGACGTGTTCTCCATCGCCTGTGTAACCAGAGCCAGTGATCAGGTCCTTTCGCTATAATCTCCTCGAATTTCGCATTTATGTTCTGCAGAGAGAGACGAACGAAGTCATCTCGATCTTCAGTATCGGGGTTGACAGGGGGATAAAACCTCACCGTATGGCGATATTTGTTCTGCGGGTCCCTGAAAGGAAAAACGGGAACCATTTTCGCCCCCGTGGCAAATGCGATTCTCGGTATAGCATCGAGGGTGCATGCGGGCAGACCGAAAAAGTTCACGAATATCCCCCTGTGCAAATGAGTATCCTGGTCCATGAGGACACCGATTATTCTCCCCCCTTTTACTCTCCTGATTACCTCCCGAGCCGATTCGAACTTTACGATGACACTGTTGCCGAAAAGCTCCCGCTTTTTGTTTACATAGGCGTTGATGAAGCTTTCCCTCTGGGGCCTGACGATCACATCTATGTTCGCTATCACCTTCCCGAAGGTTGAAGCCATAAGCTCCCAGTTGCCGTAATGAGCAGTAATGGCAAAAACTCCCGTACCCTTCCCGTGGGGGCCGAGAATATTTTCCAATCCCTCGAAAATGACGTTCTCACGCAAATACTCATCGTCAAGATAACCTATTTTTATAACCTCTGCAGCCGTCCTCGAGAGATTTTTGTAGCTGTTCCTGATGATCATCCTTTTCTTTTCCTCTTCCATTTCGGGAAAAGCGATGTCGAGGTTTATCTTCGCGATCCTCCTGTGTTTCCCGTCAAAAAGACAGTACACCAACCCGAGGGTCTCAAAAAAAGGCATGAGAAGAGACAGGGGTAGCCTTTCGAGAAAAGATACTACCCCCCTGAAAATAGGCTTGCTCATCCTCCCTCCACAGCCGCAAGTACCCTGCCCAGAAATTGCTCCCTCCCCCGTAAAAACTCTACATCGATTGAGATCGAATGAATTTCTCCGAACTTCTCATAGGGGAGCTTGACGATATCCTTTTCCGATGTGAGCAGGGTTCTCCCGCGGGAAAGATGCCGGATCCTTTCCATTGTCTTCTCGGAATAATCGACGTGATCTGGAAGGGGAAGGAAGCCGCCAACTATTATGCCGTGCTCCCGCGCCGTATCGAGAAGACCGGAAAAATCCGCCACTCCTCCAAAGAGGAAATAGTCCACTCCCTCCCAATCTTTCGCTCCGCTGCCCGCGTTGGTCGATACGCGGGAGACCCGGTAGCGCGTGTAGGCCCTTTCCACCTCACCGAGGTATCGAGAACCGGGAAAATCCACATTCTGAAGCTCAATCGGGGCGGGTACCTTCGTAATCACGATGAAATCCGCATGGCGCAGGGACACGGGTGATTCCCTCATCATGAAATGCTTTGCCCGAATGTCGAGTGCAGGCAGTTCACGGTAACGCAGTAAAACGGCATCGAAGGATTTGGCGATACGAAACTGCTGAAAACCATCATCCAGTAAAAAAAGATCTACCTCTTCTTCACGTAACACTCGATCCATGCTTTCGTGTCTGCTCTCACCCACACACATCGTTATGCCGGGAACCCTTTTCTTCAGAAGGAAGGGCTCGTCCCCTACCGCCTCCACCGACTCGGGTATCTCGCCCTGCCTGAAGAATCTGTAACCGGCTCCCTTGCGCTTGTATCCCCTCGTGAGCACACATACCCTCTTTCCCCGATCGATCAGGTGGTTTGCTATACAGATCACGTGAGGGGTCTTCCCCGTGCCGCCAAAGCTGATGTTGCCAACGGACAGAACGGGATGGGAAGGAACAAATTTTTTCAGTACCCCCCGTTCCGTCAACTCCCTCAGGAGGGTGTTATAGAGAAACAGCATGACCTACCATTTTTTTATTTTATTCTGCCTATCAGCTCAGAGGCCACCCGAACCCCGAGGCCCCGGTAATTTTCCACAAGATTGCGACCGCGGCTGCCGATCGACTCCGCCATGTTTTCATCCTTCAGCAATGCCATGACATTTTCGCGTAAAGACCCCGGCCCACCGGCAATGATGATGGCATCCTCAGCATCCATTTCTTCAACTATATCCTTAAAATTATTATAATATATACCTGTTATTACAGGTATTCCATGAGAGGCTGGCTCGAGCACATTGTGTCCTCCGATTTCGACGAAACTCCCTCCGACGATGACGATATCCGCAATGTCGTATATCCCCGAAAGCTCACCCAGCGTGTCCAAAATGACCAGGTCGACGTCAGCATCCCCGCTTGTCAAATCTTTATCGATCTCGCTTCTCCTGACGAAGCGAATGCCACTCTCCGATACGATCTCCGCTGCTTTATCAAACCGCTCCGGATGCCTCGGGGCGATGACCAGCAGGACGCGCCCGATCTCTTCCGACAGGGACTCGATTATGAGCCGTTCTTCCCCTTCATGGGTGCTGCCACAGACGATTATCTTCCTCCCCTTCGCAGCAAACCTGATCGCGTCTCTTAAGTTCTTAAGGCGTTCTGTCTCAACATTCTCCATGTCATATTTGAGATTTTTCATGACATGGACCCTGTCCGGGCTCGCTCCGATGCCGATGATTCTTTCGCGGCTGAGAGAGGACTGCATAAGAAAGAGATCGACCATTTCAAGGACCCATTTGAAGAAAAATCTAAAACGCCGATACTTGGGAAACGACCTGTCCGATATCCTCCCGTTTACGATGGCAACGAACGCTCCAGCAGCCTTCGCAGCAGCGATAAGGTTCGGCCATATTTCCGTTTCCATGATAACGAGCATGTTCGGCGATACATTCGTTACCGTTTTTGATATGACCGGGTATAGGTCAAAGGGCAAATAAAATATCCCATCCACCAGGTCACTTGCCTTGGATTGCGCCACGGAATGTCCTGTAACGGTGATGGTGGAAAGAAATATCCTCGCTCCGGGAGATACCCTCTTCAGACCCTTTATGAGGGGAATCGAAGCTAAGACTTCGCCCACGCTGACGGCGTGGATCCAAATATTTCCCACTTCCCTGCCATCACGGTCCTCGTGGACGCTTGGAATCTGCAAACGCAAAAAAAAATTTTTTCTGTGCTTGTCTTTCATCAAAAAAAGGGGAAGGTAAAAAAGAGCGATGAGCGGCAGAAGGAGGAGCAAAATAAAGTTATAAATATAGAGCATGGGACCTTTTTTGACCCTGATCAGGCTTGATTTTATCCCCGCACGGTGGCCTTCTTCTCTTTTCTCTTGAACTGTTTTTCATAAAAGTACTTGTATCTCGAGTCAAAACTCATGAGTCTGTCGTGGGTACCCTGTTCCGAAATCTCTCCCCCTTCAATTACGAGTATCAGGTCTGCATTTTTTATCGTCGACAGCCGGTGAGCGATGACAAATACCGTCCTGCCGCTCATGAGTCTCTCGAGGGCCTCCTGCACAACAGCCTCTGACTCACTGTCAAGCGCCGATGTAGCCTCATCGAGGATGAGAATGGGGGAATCTCTCAAGAGAGCCCTTGCAATAGCGATCCTCTGCCGTTCCCCTCCCGACAACCGCATGCCCATTTCTCCGACGGAAGTGGCATAACCTTCGGGGAACTTAACGATAAAATCGTGTGCATTTGCCGCCTTTGCAGCATCGATGATTCTTTCCATCCCGGCATCGGGGGATCCGTAGGATATATTGTACTGAATCGTTTCGTTAAAGAGGATCGTATGCTGGCTTACGATCCCTATCTGGTCCCTCAGGGAGTCGATCGTCACATTCCGTATGTCCTCCCCATCGATAAGAATCCTCCCCTTGCTCACATCGTAAAAGCGGGGGACAAGATCTACGAGGGTGGATTTTCCTGCCCCGCTTGAACCGATGATTGCAATGGTATCTCCCCTTCTGATGTCGAGATTTGCTCCCTTTAAAACATATTCGCTATCGGAGTTGTATCTGAAGTGCACATCCTCGAAAACGATATTCTTTTGAAAGAGAGGGAGAGGCTTCGCGCCCGGATCTTCCTTGACCTCCGGAATCGAGTCGAGAAGCTCGAAAACCCTCGTGGCTCCTGCGAAACCCTGTTGAATGATGTTGTTTACTCTGCTCAGCCTCTTTACCGGTTCGTAGAGCATAAAGAGGGCGGTGATAAACGAAAAGAAGTTCCCCGGCGTGCTCACCCCTTTGATGACGCTCATTCCTCCGTAAAGGATAACCGCAGCTGCACCGAACCCTGCAAAAATCTCCGAAATCGGTGATGAAAGCGCCTGGACCTTGAAAAGCTTCATCGTCTGGCGAAAGAGATTCTCGTTTTCCTGCTTGAATTGTTCTATCTCAAACTGTTCCGTCCCGAAGGCCTTGATCAGCTTTGCTCCCGATATCGTCTCCTGCAGCTTGCTGCTGAGCGTTCCGAGAATCTGCTGGGATCTTCTGGAAGTCTGACGCATCTTTTTGCTGAACTTCAGTATCGGGAGAAAAGCCAGGGGAAAAAGTATCATGGCGACGATGGCGAGTTTGAAATCCCGGTAAAATATAACCGCTATCAGAAAAATTACTGCAAAAAAGTCCTTGATTATCCCGGTAAGGGCGTTTGAAACGGCATTTTGCATCAGGCTCACGTCGTTCGTAATTCTCGCCATTAAAACGCCCGTGGGATTGTTTATGAAAAAGGAGAGGGACAGCGTTTGGAGATGGGAGTAGAGCAGGTCTCGTATATCCCTGATAACTCTCTGACCCACCCAGGCCATGAGGTATGCCTGGGCGAAATCAAAAAATCCTTTCAGGAGAAAAATGGCCGCAACAAGCACGGGAATGACGAAGAGTTTGGTGGCATCCTTGTTGATGAAGATATCGTCGAGGACGGGTTTGACGAGAAAGGCAATTGCGCCGGAAAAAGCAGAGACGATGACCATGCAAAATGTGGCAGCAACCAGCCTGCCATAGTATGGTCTGACAAAATTGAGAATCCTTCTGTAGAGCTGGAATAGCTCTTTTATCATTTCAGCTCCTCTTCCACGAGGGCAGCCACCTTTTTCGATGGTCCATCCCCGCGGAGGGTCATCATGAGCTCCCTGCTCTTCACTCTAACCCTTTCGACCAGAGTCGCGTCGCCGAGAAAACCGTCAATCCCGTCGGCTATGTTCAACGGGGTCGCATCGTTCTGGACAAATTCCGGAAAGATCTTCTCCCCCGTTACGATATTCGGAAGACCTATTCTGTCAATTTTAACGAGCATTTTCCCTATAATATATGTCAGCGGGGAAACCTTGTAAATTATTACTGTCGGCACGCCGAATATTGCCAGCTCGAGAGTAACCGTCCCCGACGATGCAATCGCAAGGTCAATTTCACTGAAAATCTCGTAATTTCTCTTTTCCTGTATGACCACATCCTGGCGAAAATCGCCGACTATCCTCTCGATATTATGTCGAAGGGAGCTGTTTGCCAAAGGGAGAAAAAAGCCGATGTCCCGGTGCCTCTCTTTCAGGATAGCTGCTGCTTCCATCTGCAGGGGGAGCATGCGGTCCACCTCAGCCTCCCTGCTTCCAGGGAAGATGCCGACCCGAATCCTCCCCCCTTCCTTCGCTTCCGCAGATTCAATCCTCTCGGTTGTCACTCCCTCATCCTGTAATATCTCGAGGAGGGGATGCCCGTAGTAATTAACATCCAACCGGTGGCGCCGAAAGAAATCTACCTCAAAGGGGAAAGGCACGACGACATGACTCGATATGTTTTTCAGGATCTTCGCCCTTCCTTCCCGCCAGGCCCAGAGCTGGGGTGGAACATAGTAAATTACAGGGATGCCATGTTTTTTTGCATATTTACCCACTATGAAGTTGAAATCGGGGAAGTCTATGAGGACCAAGCATTGCACTTCACCCCTCCTTATCAGGCCCTTGACCTCCTTCAGCAAAGCCGTTATCCGGGGGAGCCTGCCGGCAACCTCGACAAGCCCGACAACGGAAATAGCCGAGTAGTGAGATATTAGCCGGGCTCCCTCTCTCTCCATAAGGTCACCGCCGATAGCCCATATTTCTCTTTCGGGGGAGATGCTTTTAAGCTCGCGTATCAACCGGGAGCCGTAATTGTCTCCCGAGGCTTCTCCGGCGATTACGAGAACCCTCTTTTCCTTTTTCTCTGCCTTTGCCTGCACGGATTGCTCAGATCTTAGCGATTATTTTATAGGCGGCCTTGAGGGCTTCCAGCCCCTCATATCCTGAAACCAGGGGTCTCTTTCCAGACCGGACAGACGAGATATACTCCCGTATCTCCTCAAGCAGTGGATCGCCCTGTTCCGTCTCGAGCAACTCACCCGTCAACTCTCTTCCCTTCCCGTCTGGAGAGGGAATCATCCTAACAACTTTGATGTTTCTGTTGATAAAATCTATTGAGAAGTAGCCATCCTCCTGAAATATTCTTATTTTTCGCGCCCGGTTCATGGAAACCCGGGAAGCGGTAATGTTCGCCACACACCCCGTCTTGAAAAGGACCCGGGCATTTGCGATGTCCACCTTGTCAGACATAACGGGGACCCCGATGGCATTCACCCTGACGATGGTGCTGTTGACGAAATAGAGGATGAGATCGATATCGTGAATCATCAGATCCAGAACGACATCGATATCGGTGCTCCTGTCGGTAAAGGGTGAAATTCTCTCTGCCTCGATGAAGCCCGGTTTTTTTACATATTTGGAAATTTTTTTCAGTGCAGGATTAAAGCGCTCGAGATGTCCTACCTGAAGAATCACGTTTCTCTTTTCTGCCAGTTCGATCAGCCGCTCGGCCTGCCACACCTTCTCCGTTATGGGCTTTTCAACCAGAATGTGCTTCCCAAGCCCCAGGCAGTATCGCGAAATCTCATAGTGCCTCGCCGTGGGAACGGCAATTGAAAGAGCGTCGACTATCCGGGCCAGCTTCCGGTAATCGGGAAAAAAGGCGACGCCCGCATTCCTGGCCACCGTAATGCCCTTCTTTTCGTCGATATCGCATACGCCAACGAGCTCGACCCCGTCGAGTTCAGCGTACTTTTGTGCATGAAAAGTCCCGAGATGCCCGGTACCTATGACTCCGACCCGTATCACAACCGCTTCACACCCCTCTTTGTGCCTTTGAAAAATTCCGCCATATACATCACTTCCTCGCAATCTGAAAATTCCGTCTCAAATATTTCTATAAGTTTAGAAACCGTATATTCGACGCTGTTAACCAGCTTGACCGCTTTCCGTATCCTCTCTATTGTATCCTTTGAAAATCCCCTTCTCTTCAGACCAACCAGGTTGATGCCGAAGATGCTCCTTTTCTGACCCCTCGATAGTGCCGCAGTGACAAAAGGCGGGATATCTCTCCCCACTCCAGACAGAGCCCCCACGATGGCGTGCGCACCGATTCTCACAAATTGATGTATTCCCGTAAGCCCTCCCACCACTACGCAATCATGAATTTCCACGTGCCCCCCGAGGGTTGCTGCGTTTGCCAGTATCACCGAGTTCCCGAGGATGCAGTCGTGGGCGATATGGGAATAGGCCATGAAAAGATTGTTGTTTCCCACGACCGTTTTTCCTCCGCCCTCCGCAGTCCCTCTGTTTATGGTCACATACTCCCTGAAGGTGTTTCCATCACCGATGATACAGGTTGTCGTCTCTCCAGCATATTTCAAGTCCTGGGGATCACCCCCGACAGCAGCGTGCGAATAGATCCTGTTGTCTTTTCCGATGATGCAGTCCCTGTCGATGACGACGTGAGCGCCTATTGACGTTCCCGCGCCGATGGTGCAGTTCGGGCCAACCACTGCATACGGACCGATCGAGACTGCTCCACCGACTTTGGCCGAGGGATCTATTATCGCCGTTTCATGTATCATCCCTTTTTCTCCTTTCTGTCACTGCAGCGGTTAGATCCGCATGGGCCACGACGACTCCATCCACCAGAGCCTTCCCCCTCATTCTCCATATGGGCCCTTTTCTTGCCGTAATCTCCAGTTCCAATCTCAACTGGTCTCCGGGCACCACCGGTTTTTTGAACTTGCAGTTATCGATTCCGGCAAAGAGGACGAGCTTGTCCTGAGGAGACTCATCCCGATAGAGGTTGAGTACCACGCCGGTCTGGGCCATCGCCTCTACTATAAGAACCCCTGGCATCACCGCCATGCCGGGAAAATGGCCAACAAAAAACGCCTCATTTGCCGTTACATTCTTCACACCGACGATACGCTTCCCCTCTTCCAGTTCGACGATCCTGTCAACGAGTACAAACGGAAACCTGTGGGGGATTATCTTCAAGATATCTTCGATTTTCAGCATCTTTCCCTAGCCTCCCTTCTCGCTTTTTAGCTCCTCGAGTTCTTTCTCTAGCCTGTTGATTTTTTTCAGCATGTCGGGAATCCTTTCCATCGAGACGGCAGTGCGAAGCCATTTTTTATGGGGAAGAGCGGGTATCCCGGACCATCCGGTGCTCTTTTGTGCCGACAGGGACCAGGGAATGCCCGATTTTGCGCCTACCATAATCCCCGAATCGATTTCAAGGTGGTCGGCCACACCCGTCTGACCACCGAGCATGACCCAATCGCCAATTTTCACGCTTCCGGAAATACCTGACTGGGAGGCAATTATGCAATCCTCTCCTATTTCCACATTGTGCCCTACCTGGACGAGATTATCCAGCTTCGTCCCTCTCTTTATCCTCGTTTCCCCCAGGGCTGCCCTGTCGACTGTCGCATTGCACCCGACCTCCACATCGTCTTCGATCACCACGTTCCCAATCTGCGGTATTTTCAGGTACCCGCCACCGTGGCGCGCAAAACCGAACCCATCCCCGCCGATGACCGCTCCGGCATGGATGATAACGTTTCTTCCTATTCTGCACCCATGATAGATCGTAACGGAGGGGTAAAGCACCGTGTTCTCCCCCACGTGGACATCTTCCCCGAGGTAAACACCCGGATAAATGACCGCGTTTTTGTCAACCTTTACCCCCCTTTCTACAGTGCAGAATGGCATGACGGTCGCAAATTCAGAAATCATCGATTCATCGTGAACCGCTGCCAGGGGAGAGATCAATGGTTCCCGCCCCTTAGCAGGATAAAGTATCCACAGCGCCCTCGCAAAATCGTATGCGGGATTTTCAGAGATTATGACCGCAATATCCCCTCTGCCGATCTCTTCCCGGGAAACAATGGCGCTTGCCGCGGTTGTGGAGAGCGCTTTTCTGAACTTCACGCTCGCAAAAAACGTCAGGTCGCCCTTTCCGGCCTTTTCTATCGACGCAGCCCCCGTGATGACCGCACCCCCATCCCCGATTATTTTACACCCGAGCTTTCCGGCAAGATCACTCGCTCTTATTTTTGGCACTTTCATACTCCTTGTTGAGCGTTTCAACTATCGTGCTGGTTATGTCGAGCCCCTCATCTGCATACACAACGCCTCCGCTTCTGTCTACCACCAGATTGAACCCCTTCTCCCTTGCAAGGACATCGACGGCTGCCTTTATCTTTTTGAGGATTTCCTGGGTGTAGGCCGATTCCGTATCCCTCATCTCCTTCTCCGATTCTGCAACGACTTTCCTGAATTCAACCATCTCTTTATCCATCTCTTCTTCCTTCTCTTTGATCTTCTCTTTCCCGAGAATTATTTTCTGATTCTCCAGGTCATCACGCATGGCCTTCAATTCTTCCTGCTTTTTGGTCAATCGTGTCTGTAACTCATCGTACCTGGCCTTCATCTTCTCCTTTGCTTCAGTCCCCTCTTTGGACTCGTTCAGCACTTTATTCACGTCGATAATCCCTATTTTAACCTCCTGTGCGTTTGACAGCGCGACGGATGCAAAAAATATCGCCGCAAGCATAAGCACACATTTTTTCAACATAACAGCCTCCTTTATTCATTAATCAAAAGTTTGTCCCAATGGTAAACTCGACAACTCTGCTCGGCTCGTCGTCTTCCCGGTCCAGGTTGAAGCCCCATTCCAGTCTGATGGGCCCCATGGGCGAGTACCACCGCAACCCGAATCCGGCCCCGTATCTGAGGTCTGAGAGGGAGGAGGGCCAGTCATCCTGCCTGAACGCGTTACCCGTATCGAAGAAGAGAACCAGCTTCAGCCCTATCTCCTCGAACAGGGGAACTATCAGTTCATTATTTATCACAATTTCCTTGTTCCCACCAATCTCCTCTCCTGTATTTTCATCGATTGGAGTTATCGACCTGGATTCAAATCCCCTTATCGAGTAGGGGCCCCCGAGAAAAAACCTTTCGAAGAGGGGCACCCGTCCCCCTACGGTGCTCACCGCGTGGCCCCACTCTGCGTTGAACGCGTAAATCGTGTTTCCGATAACGGGCTTGTAGTATTTCTGGTTGATAAAATATTTCACAAAGTCTGACTCTCCCCCGAACGGACCGCCGGCATATTCTACGCTGAGGCTCTGAACCATCCCTCTTGTGGGATTGATAAAGTTGTCGGTTGTGTTCCGGGTCAGGTCCCAGGTCACACTGTGCGTCTTCTGAGCGCCTTTCTCCGCCTCCTGCTGGAGCACCGAGTTGGTGATGGTGGTATCGACGTCTTCTATTCTTACCTGGTCCACCCTGAAGGTTAACCCGGTATTGATATCCCGGCTGAGAGGATAGCCGAACCCGATTCTCCCTCCTTTGGCGTCCCGGGTAAAGTCTGAATATTCGACCGACGTGTTGTATCCGTTGAGACTCAGGCTCCACTTTGAATCGAGAAAATTGGGGTTCTTGAAATCCAGGGAGAATATTACCCTTCTTGAGCCAAACTGGGTGTTGAGGCCGAGTCTCCACCCCCTTCCGAAAAGGTTGTTTTCCGAGATCTGCACGACACCGAAGAACTTGTCCAGGGAGCTGAACCCAAATCCTCCACTCACCGTTCCCGTCGACCCCTCTTCCACCTCGACATCTACATCGACATCTTCTTCCTTTGCTCCCTTCTTCGTTACGACCTTCACATCCTTGAAATATCCCACCCTCATGAGATTTGCTTTCGATTGCTCGAGTCCCGTGGCGGAATACATCTCACCATCTGCTATCGCCAGCCTCCGCCTAATGACTTTGTCGAGGGTCTTCGTGTTCCCCTTTACGTTGACGACACCGAACCGATATTTCTTCCCTTTGTCCACTTCGTAGCGAATGTCCACGACAGGGTATTTCTTTTGCTTCACGTAATTCGGCTTGACCGTGGCGTCAGCATAGCCGATGTCCTGGAGTTTTCTCGAGATATCGAGGATGTCTTTCACCATTTTTTCCCTGCTGAATACCTTGAAGGGTTTCGTTCTCAGTGTCCACGATAGCCCCTCCATTGTTTCCGGGAGGTCGCCCGTTATTTCCACATCGCCGACCCGGTACTGAATGCCCTCAAAGACCCTGATTATTAACTTAATCCCCTTGTCTGTCTTTTCTATTTCGGGCTTTTCTATCTTCACATCGAGAAAGCCGCTGTCGAGATATTTTACTTCAAGGGCAATGAGGTCATTATCGAAGACATCCTTTTTAAAGGTTCCCGACCCGGTAAGCCATGAGAAAAAACCCTTGCTCTTGGTCTCGATCGCCTTCTTCAGCTCCTTGTCCGAGAAAAAGTTGTTGCCTTGGAAATCGACGGCAGCAATTTTTAGTTTCTCGCCCTCGACGATATCGAATTGTATCTCTATTCTGTTGCCCTCTCTCTCGACAAGCTCAGATGTAACCCTGACTTCGAAGTACCCGTTGTTGTTGTAGAGTTCGGCAATCTTCCCTTCGCTTTCCTTGACCTTTTCGTCGGAGAAGAAATCCTTTTCCTTTACCGTTATTACGCCCCGGATATCCTCGGTCGAAACCTCCTTGTTGCCTCGGATAGACACCCTGAAAACCACCTGTTTCTCTTTTAGGATGTAGGTGAGCAAAACCCCCTCATCGGAGAAGTCGGCATCGACCTTCACGTCTTCGAAGTACCCCGTTTGGAATATGTTTTTTATGTCCCCCCGCAGGACCCGGTGGTCGAGGTCTGCCCCCACCCTGCTCTTTATCAGATTTTGCAGGGTTTTTTCCTGGACCTTGCTGTTTCCCTTGAACTGTATTTCCCGTATTCGTATTCCCTGGGAAAGCGAGAGGGATGCGGTTAAAAAGATAGAAAGTGCACCTATCGCGGCGACGAATATTTTCCCTGCCCTCATGGTCAATTCTTACGGTCCCCCATAACTCTTCCGTCATCGATCTGCAGTTGCCTGTCAAAGTTTGCAATCAGTTGCTCGTTATGGGTTACCATGATGAGCGTTGCCCCCTCGTGGGAAACCACCTCCTTGAGGAGGTCAATTACCATTTCCCCCGTCTTTTTATCGAGGTTGCCCGTGGGCTCATCTGCCAGGATAAGGTTCGGGCCAAGAGCGATCGCCCTTGAAATTGCCACCCGCTGCTGTTCGCCACCAGATAACTCCCCAACCCTGTGGAGAAGTCTTTCCTTGAGGCCTACCCTTGTCAGGAGATGTGACGCCCTTTCGAGGGCATCCTTCCTAGAAAACCCGCCGATCATGAGAGGGAGCATGACATTCTCAACGGCGTTGAACTCAGGAAGCAGGTTGTATGACTGAAATACAAAGCCAACATTTTTCCTTCTGAAAATGGCCAGTTCGGGGGCTGAGAGGGAAAAAACATCCAACCCGTCGAAAAGAACTTCCCCCCTCGTAGGTTTATCGAGGGTGCCGATAATCTGCAGGAAGGTCGTTTTGCCCGCCCCCGAAACACCTACGATCCCCACTTTCTCGCTTTTTTCCACATCGATGCTGATACCTTTTAATATCTGGAGTTCTGCCTTTCCCTTTTTGAAACACTTTTCCAGGTTTCTCACGGAAAGAAGCGGGGCTTTACTCATAGCGGAGGGCCTCGGCCGGGTCGATTTTGGATGCCTGTTTGGCGGGATAAATCGTTGCGACGTAGCAAATGGTGATTGCACTTATGCCGATAACAATAAAGGTAACGGGATCCATGTTGACCGGCAGGGTGGAAATATAATAGACATCGCTTGGAAGATGAATGAACTGGTATTTGTCGAGGAGAAGGCAGCCGATATATCCGAGAAAAAGTCCCAGCGCGGTTCCTACGAAACCGATAATCAGCCCCTCCATTGCAAATATTTTTTTGATGCTGTCCCTTTTAACGCCCATCGACATCAGCACCGCTATATCTCTCGTCTTTTCCATGACTACCATAATGAGTGTCGACACGATATTGAATGCCGCAACAAACACGATGAGGACCAGAATGATGAACATCACTACTTTTTCCAGCTTCAAAGCGGAAAAAAGGTTTCGGTTGGACCTCATCCAGTCTCTTGCAACGAAGGGAAAACCGAGTTCTTCCTGAATTTTTGCAGCTATGGTATCGGCCTTGTAAATGTCGTCAACCTTAACCTCAACCCCCGATACGGTATCTCCTAAGAGCATCAACTTCTGGGCATTTGGGAGGCTTATGAAGGAAAATCCCGTGTCGAAGTCATACATTCCCGATTCGAATATGGCGGCAACCCTGAACTTGCCCACTTCCGGAATGGGGCCGAAGGGTGATATCCCCCCGGCGGGAACCATTACCTCTACAAAGTCCCCGGGAAACGCCCCTATTGCCTGCGATAGCTCCTTTCCCAGTATGATCGAGGGCACACCCTCATCCGTTCCGATATCCTCTATCTTTCCACTCTTGATAAATTTGCCTATCCCTGTCGTTTCCTTTGCGCTCTTTACATCCACGCCCCGTAATATCGCTCCGCTTGCCCCGCTCCTTCCCGATATGAGCACCTGGGAATAGAGATATGGAGAAGCCGAAACAACCCCGCTCGTATCCTCGGCTCGCTTAACAACCTTTCCGTAATCGTCAAAATTACCCTTGAGGGAAAGTATGTTCAGGTGGGCCGTGGTGCCAAGTATCCTATTCCTCAGGTCCTGCTCGAAACCGCTCATCACCGAAAGGACGACTACGAGTGCGAACACACCAAGGGCTACTCCCGCCATGGATATCACCGTTATGATCGATATAAAGGTCTGCCTCCTCTTTGCTCTCAAGTACCTGAGACTAACGAATAATTCGAACGAGGACAACAGTTACCTCCCTTTCTCAGGCCGAAGAAGGGGAAACAGGATCACATCTCTTATGGATGGTGAATCGGTGAGAATCATGGTGAGCCTGTCTATGCCGATTCCCTCACCTGCTGCAGGCGGCATTCCATATTCGAGGGCTCTGACGAAGTCTTCGTCCATCATGTGCGCCTCCTCATCTCCCCTCTCTCTCTGTCTGTGCTGCATGAGGAACCGCTCTTTCTGATCAAAGGGGTCGTTTAGTTCAGAAAAGGCATTGGCGATTTCCTTTCCACAAATGATGAGTTCAAACCGGTCTACCACTGCTGAATCACGGGTGTTTTTCCGTGAAAGGGGGGACACTTCAAGAGGATATTCGTACACGAAAATAGGGCCTCTCATTTTTTCCTCTGCAATCCCTTCGTACAGATCTGCCAAAATCTTACCCGTGGGGAAATCTTCGTCAACGTTTCCCAGATGCTTCCGGGCAAGGCCGATGACCTTCTCCCTGCTATCGAGATCCTCGACCACTGCCTCCGAATGACGGACAATCGCTTCCCTCATGGTAATCTTCTCCCAGGGGGGGGTAAAATCTACCTCTTTACCCTGATATTGAATCTTGAGATCCCCGCATATCTCCCGGACAAGAGAGGAAATCAACTCCTCGGTAAGGAGCATGAGGTCTTCGAATGTAGCGTAGGCCTGATAAAATTCGAGCATGGTAAACTCGGGGTTGTGCTGTGTAGAGATTCCCTCGTTCCTGAAATTCCTGTTGATCTCGAAAACACGCTCGAACCCCCCCACGATCAGCCTCTTCAGATAGAGCTCGTCCGCGATCCG
>JBFFNJ010000008.1:0-25131 GCA_041563215.1 Candidatus Deferrimicrobia bacterium
AGTTTATCAATATGGGAGTTCCGGTTACCGTCGCCGTGTTGCCGGGTGGACAGTTTTCCCGTGAAATAGCGATACTCTCTGCACGCAAAGGGAACTCGGTCTTGCTCCACATGCCCATGCAGTCTGAGCAGAACATAGTGGATAGAACGAGCGACTTTCTCCTCCATGTCGATATGGGGGAGAAGGAGATTATCCAGAGACTCGATAGAGCGCTGACCTGGGTTCCGGGAGCATCCGGTGTATCCAACCATATGGGATCGCAGTTTACGAAGAATTCCGAGGGAATGCGATACGTTGCAGGCTATCTCCGCCGCAATAAGCTGTTTTTTCTCGATAGCAAGACAACGACCCAGTCGGTCGCCCCGTTCGTGTTCCGCGTAACGGGTGTCAGAGCGCTAAAGCGAGATATCTTCCTCGATAACGAGGATGATCCAAACAAAATAACGGAGAAGTTCGAGGAGCTAAAATCAGTTGCTTCAAAGAGCGGGATCGGCATCGGTATTATCCATCCCGGTCCGGTTGTGATCGATCTCATAGAAAACCTGGTGAAGGAAGCTCTTTTTGAAGGGTACAAGTTTGTAACCCTGACGGATCTTGCTTCCGGGAGTTGAAATCAGTGGAAATTGGGACGAGAGAGTATCTCACCGTTTCCGAACTTACAGAGCAGATCAAAAGAGCCCTCGAGAGCGGCTTTCCCTCTGTCAGGGTCGGCGGGGAAATATCGAACTATTACCTTTCCCCGGCAGGACACAGTTACTTTACCCTGAAAGATGACGGGGCACAGATAAGGATCGTCCTTTTCAGAGGAAAGGAGAGAAGCGTTACCGGAAAGGTCGAGGACGGAAAATTTGCCGTCGTCTCCGGCCAACTTGCCGTTTATGAGAAACGGGGTGAATATCAGATCGTTGCCACGGCAGTGGATGTTTCAGGGGTCGGCGAGCTTCTTATCATGTTTCAAAAACTCAAGGAACGGCTCCAGCAAGAGGGTCTGTTCGACGAGGAGAGGAAGAAGAAACCACCCGTTTTCCCATCACGGGTGGGTATCGTGACATCGATCCGGGGTGCAGCGGTCCGGGACATGGTGAGGATTATCCGCAACAGATTTGCCAATACAGAAATTGTTGTTTCCCCCGCAATGGTTCAGGGGGAGGGTGCTGCCCGGGAGATTTCAGAGGCGCTGGAGACAATTGACCGGGAAGGCAAAGTGGACGTGATAATTGTGGGCAGGGGAGGAGGGTCGATCGAGGACCTGTGGGCTTTCAACGAAGAACTCGTGGTGAGAACCATCGCCTCCCTTGAAACCCCCGTGATTTCCGCAGTTGGCCACGAAACGGATTTTACCCTGACGGATTTCGTTGCCGATGTGCGCGCATCAACCCCCTCCAACGCTGCGGAAATTGCCGTCCCGGTAAAGTCTGAGCAGCAGGAAAGGATCCACCACCTCATGGCCAGGATACAGCGAAAAGTATCGGAAGATATTTCGATCCTTCGTTCGAAACTCCACTACCTGAGAGGTGAAATCCGTGATCCACGGATAACGCTGAGATCAAAGAGACTTCACCTGGCAGACCTTGAAGAGAAGCTTTCCGCTCAGTCACCGGGAAGATACCTGGACTCCTTGAGAATTATAACGGGTAAATGCTTCATCGATATGGAAAGAAAAGTAAAAGAGAAAATAACGGGCATGAGGGCAAGACTCGAGAATAACAAAGGCAAAATCGTAACATTAGATCCGCGGGGGATTCTTGAGAGGGGATATTCGATTACCTTCGATTCCGACACGGGAAGGATAATCGCCGATTCCCGGGAAGTTGAGAGGGGCACGAAGATCGAGACACTCCTTTTCAGGGGCAGGATATTTTCACGTGTCGAAGGCAAGGAATGAAGAAAACAGTCCTGATCCTTTTCTCATCCCTGGTGTTTTTCATGACCTTCACCTTCTTCGGCAGCGGGGCTGCTTACAGTGCCGATGTGGTTCTCCCGGGGAATCCGGAGCCAAAGCAGGGGGAGATTTTTCCGGTAACCGTGCTAGGCGACGAGGATATCGTGGAAGCCAGGATTCAATACGAGAGACAGGAAATTTACCTTCAGTGTGACGGGAAAAGGGCCTCCGGCTGGTTCGGCTTCGATCTTTCCACCCCCCCGGGAGAAAAAGACCTGACCTTCATACTGGTGAAAAAAAACGGTACCCGGAAGATGACCAGGAGCCTGAAGGTTGTGTCAGGATCTTTTCCCACGCAAAACATCAGTGGAGTCCAGGACTCATATGTTAACCCTGGGAAAAGGGACCTCGATAGGATACAATCAGAAGCAGAAGGCCTGAAGGATATATGGCAGAGTTCTGCATCGGATGTCTTTTGGGACGGCAACTTTGTTCTTCCCTTTGATGGTTTCAGCGGAACCGGGTTTGGAAGGAGACGGATCATCAACGGGGAACCACGCAATCCTCACACAGGAGTCGATGCCGTCGCTGAGGCCGGTACCCCGGTCAAAACGATCAACAACGGTATCGTGAGGTTGACGAGAGACCTTTTTTTCTCCGGGATGTCGGTTATAATCGATCACGGGGGGGGAGTTTTTTCCATGTATTTTCACCTTCGGGACATAACCGTTGAAACAGGAAATTATGTGAGAAAAGGTCAGATCATCGGGCATGTGGGCGATTCAGGAAGGGCAACGGGTCCGCACCTTCATCTGGGCGTGAGAATTGTAGACCAGAGGGTCAATCCCATGGATCTTTTTCGCTGACCCTAAAGGATTAAACGGCCCGCTGTCTCAAGGGATAGATGATCTTACGGGGAAACTAATGCAAGGAGGAAAGATTTTATGGGTGCCGACAAAAAGAGCACTCTTTCCTTTGAGGATGCGATGAAAAAGCTGGAGGGAATCGTAAGGAAACTCGAAGAAGGCAATGATTCCCTCGAAAAGTCTCTCGATCTCTTTGAAGAGGGAGTTAAGCTGACCAGATACTGCAATGAAAAACTCGATGAAGCCGAGAAAAAACTAGAGGTGCTGATGAAAAGGGGCGAGAAGGTGGTCCGGGAAGTAATTGATGAGGAAGAATTTTTCGAATCCGGAAGGGGTGAAGAGACTGAATGATAGCCGATAAGTTCGAGGTCACACAGTATATGAAGTCGATGAAGAGCACCGTCGATTTTGCCCTCATCGACATGATTCAGCCCATCAGGGAACACGTACCGAAAAGCCTTTACGAGGCAATGGTCTACTCCCTGAGCGCCGGGGGCAAGAGGCTCAGGCCCATACTTCTCATTTCCTCATTCTCAATTGTTGATGAAGCGTGGAAGAAAGCCCTTCCGTATGCTGTTGCCGTTGAATATATACACACCTACTCTCTTATCCACGATGACCTTCCGGCAATGGACGATGACGATTTCAGAAGGGGTATGCCCACCAGTCACAAGGTTTTTGGCGAGGCCATGGCGATCCTCGTTGGTGACGCACTCTTGACGGAAGCGTTCAGGGTATTCCTCGAGAAAAGAGATGACGGCATGGCGATTGACAAAAAAATCCAGGCATGCCAGGAACTGGCAAAGGCGGCGGGGGCCTCGGGAATGGTCGGCGGGCAGGTGCTGGACATCGAGTTCACCGCAAAAGATGCCGATGAAGAAGACGTGATAGAGATTCATCGTAAAAAAACGGAGTCGCTTATCAGAGCATCAGTCCTTTGTGGCGGCATACTCTCGGGAGCGGGTGAAGTGGCGCTTGCCGCCTTCTCAGCCTTCGGCTCCAAACTGGGATTAGCATTTCAAATAGTTGATGATATACTTGATGTCGAAGCGAGTTTTTCGGAGATGGGCAAGAAAACGGGAAAGGATGCAGCCATAGGCAAGGCAACCTATCCCTCCGTGGCGGGGCTTGAGAAAGCAGAAGCCGAAGCGAAGAGGCTTGTTCGTGAAGCGAAAGATTCGTTGATAGTGCTGGGAGAAAAGGCAACATCCCTTTGTGAGATAGCTGAACTCTGCCTGAGCAGGAGAAGTTGAAGTCCCAATGGGTTTGCTGGAACACATAAACACACCCGAAGATCTGAAGCAAATTCCCAAGGAAAGGCTTCCCGAAGTTGCGCAGGAGATTCGGGAGGTAATAATCAAAACGGTTTCGGAAACGGGTGGTCATCTCGCTTCCAGCCTCGGTGTGGTAGAGCTAACGCTGGCACTTCACTATGTTCTCGATTCTCCTGTGGACAAAATAATATGGGACGTCGGCCACCAGGCGTACGCTCACAAGCTGTTGACGGGCAGGAGAGACGTTTTCGGAACTCTTCGGAAGCTTGGGGGAATTTCTGGATTTCCCAGAATTTCGGAGAGCGAGCACGATGCTTTCGGTACGGGCCACAGCTCCACGTCAATTTCCTCGGCACTCGGAATGGCTGCTGCAAGAGATCTGAACGGAGAAAACTACCGGGTTGTTGCCGTCATCGGGGATGGATCCGTTTCTTCGGGATTGGCTCTGGAGGGGCTGAACCAGGCGGGACATATCAATAAAGATTTCATTGTTATTTTGAATGACAACGAATGGTCGATATCCCAGAATGTGGGTGCTCTTTCCTCTTATCTGAACCGCATCATGACGGGAAGATTCTATACGGGTTTCAGAAAAAGGCTGGAACGCTTTCTGAAGTCCATCCCCTTCACAGGTGATATGCTCGCCAAAGCGGGGCGAAGAATCGAGGAGTTGGCAAAGGGCCTCATAGTTCCGGGTATACTCTTTGAGGAACTCGGCTTCACCTATATCGGGCCGTTACCGGGACACAGCATCGATGACCTGATCGTTACCCTGCAAAACGCAAAGAATTTCAATGGTCCCGTTCTCATTCACGTGATCACGAAAAAAGGTATGGGATACAACTTTGCCGAGGAAAACCCGGAGAGATTTCACGGCGTCAGCCCCTTCGTTATCGAAAGCGGAGAAACACGGAAAAAGCAGAGGAGAAGGTCCTACACGTCGGTATTTGCCGAAGAGATTGTGAAACTCGGTGAGGCGAACCGGGATATCGTGGCGATTACCGCTGCCATGCCCAGCGGCACCGGTCTGGAAAAATTCGGAGAGCGTTTTCCCGATCGCTTTTTCGACGTTGGTATTTCAGAATCCCACGGTATTACATTTGCCGCAGGGCTCTCCACGAGGGGGAAAATTCCCGTCGCGGCTATTTACTCGACTTTTTTGCAAAGGGCATATGACCAGATCGTCCACGATGTGTGCCTCCAGAATCTCCACGTCGTTTTCATCCTGGACCGGGGGGGGGTCGTCGGGGATGATGGTGCCACCCATCAGGGAATTTTTGACCTCTCCTATCTCAGGCACATACCGAATATGACCGTAATGGCCCCCTCAGATGAGCTTGAGCTCCCCGGGATGCTTCGTTTTGCCCTTGAGTTAGGCTCCCCGGTGGCTATGAGATACCCGAGGGGCGAAATTTTGCGAATCCCCGATTCGGGGAGATTCCCTGAAATAGAGCACGGCAAGGGCAGGACTCTGGCCGAGGGAAAGGATTTGTCGATCGTGGCAATCGGGTCATCGGTTTACCCGGCTTTGGATGCGGCATCGATGCTTAAGAGCCGGGGTATCCACGCCGATGTGATCGACGCCCGGTTTGCAAAGCCCATTGATCTTGAAGTTATTGAGTCATCTGTGAGTAAAACGGGGAAAGTGGTTACGGTGGAGGAAAATGTTCTCGCAGGAGGATTTGGCAGCGGGGTGATAGAGCTTCTTGCAGACAGGGGTCATACGGGTCTGAAATTTGTGCGCATCGGGATAGACGACAGGTTCGTGGAGCATGGGAGTCAGGAGCAACTTCGGGCGATGCTCGGGTTAGACTCCACGGGGATATACGAAAAAAGCATGGCCCTTTTCAAGGAACAGGAGGCGATCCGCAGCTCCTCCACTCGTTCGATCAAGGCAGAAATTGGAAAAATTCTCTGAGGGAAAAAACCCGAAATCGAGGCTTGACACGGAGCTGGTAAGAAGGGGGCAGGCATCGTCCCGTGCTCTTGCCCGGGGCCTCATCATGGCGGGCCGCGTTTTCGTTGATGGTCGCCTTGTCGACAAGGCTGGATTTATGGTTCGCCCGGAAAGCGTGATTGAAATTGTAGGCCCGCCAAACCCTTATGTTTCCCGGGGCGGTTTGAAGCTGGAAGGGGCTATTTTAGACCTTGGGATAGAGGTAAAAGATCTTTTCTGCATCGATGTGGGAGCATCGACGGGAGGTTTTACCGATTGCCTTTTGCAGCATGGATCGGCAAAGGTCTATGCAGTCGATGTGGGCAAGCGTCTGCTGGATAGCTCATTGCGAAAAGACCCACGCGTGGTCGTTATCGAGGGCTGTAACGTCAGGCATGTTCAACCCGGATTCATACCTGAAAAGGTAGATTTGATAACTATAGACGTGTCATTTATCTCTCTTTCCCTCGTGATTCCCCCGGTTATCCCATTTTTGAAAAAAAAAGGTCGTCTTCTCGTTCTCGTAAAACCCCAGTTTGAACTGTCCCGGCGTGAAGTCGGGAAAAAGGGAGTCGTTCGAGATGAGGGAAGGAGGCTGAAAGCACTGGACAAAATTAAAATCTTCGTATCGGAATCCGGTTTCGTCATTGACGGATGGGTTGAGAGCAGGTTAAAGGGCCCCAAGGGGAATCAGGAGTACTTCTTGTTGTCATCCTTATCCGTGTCCTGAATGCAATCCGCTATCGATTCATAACCATCAGGCCGCTCGATCAGTTCAAAAAAAACAGTTTCTTTGAGGGACTTTATGATAGCGTGGAAATCTTCATCGAAGTCTTGCGAAATTACAAGCTCTATGTAACCACGGACAGAGTCGAGGGTCCTCACGTTTCCGATGTTGTCGTAGCCCTCGAAAATAAAACGGATGTAGGCGATGTCCTTTTTTTTAACTTTTGCATAATAGACATGGTCGCTCATACCATTTATACACCTCCTCTTAATTTTTTTCTCTTACCTGACGATAGTATAATTGAGTCATCCCGGTGAAACAGGTTGACTTTTCGTAACTTTAATCGTAGTTTTTTATAATATAGGTTAATTGAAGCATAATTAATATAAATTTTAGGCAGGGAAACTTAAAAAGAGAGAGGAAAATGATGAGAAAAATCGTCGTTCTTTCTATTATTATCATTGCCGTCTTTGCAATCCCGTGGTCGGTCAAATCGCAAAATATCTATTCTCCGGAGCAAGGCACGATTCATAACGTGACGACGGGGGATACGCTGTGGGACTTATCGGCGACATACTACGGCGAACCATGGAGATGGCCGGAGATTTGGGAGTTGAACCGGTATCTCACCAACCCGAACTACATCTATCCGGGCCTGGACATCGTGATTGCACCCCCACCGCCTATGAGGGAAGATTTCGAGTATGTCCTGGAAGAGGAGGCTCCCGCCGAGGGCGAAATGGCTTCGCGTGAACCGGGTGCAAAAGAGCCAAGCGTGGAAGAGATCATGAAAAAGTTGAAGCTGAGCAAGAAAGAAGTTCTCGCCAGCGGGGAGCTGGTCAGGGGTAAGCCGCCAAAGATCGGGCATATCGCTGAAACAACCGATCAAAAATTGATATTTGCACCCGGTGAGCGGCTGTATCTCGATCTGGAGAAGGATCTTCCCGTGGGGACGGAACTCGGCATTTTCAGGGTTGAAGGGCCGGTGAAGGTCAGGGGTGTCAGGGGAAAATCGTACAAGAAAAAATATATCGGCACGGTGAGGATCGAGGAGAAGTCCGGTGCCAGGATTATCGGTTCGATTACCGAACTGATTGAAGAAGCGTTCCGCATCGATTACCTTTCCGAGGATATCCCTAAAATTCCCGAATTGGTCGTGCGATACCTGGACGATAAACTCGAAGGTGGGGTTATTGTCGGGTCCGGAGATAACTATGAGTTTGCTGAAGGGGATACGATCTACATAAAAGGAGGGGAAGACAAGGGTTTTGCGATAGGGGATGTGGTGAGCATTTACGTTCCATTAACAGTTCTGCAGGAGTTGACCGCCACTCCGGTTCGCGTAGAATTGACCGATGAGGGGAATCTGGTCAAAGTTGGAAAGGCAGTCGTTATCAGAACCAACAAGGATTTTTCGACGATCTTCATCCTGGATTCTCGCATCTCCTTCAACGCCTCTGCTCTCGTGGTGAGGGGAAGCCTATAGCGTATCGGAAAAATGAGCCCTTCCATTCATTTCGGTACGGATGTTGAACGTGGTGAGGGAAGGGGTGTGACATGGAGAACGAAAGACTCCTTTTCATATATTTATCGTCGCATGTCCACATATCGTCTGAGGATGCTCTCGCATTCATAAAGGGCGATTCTTTATCCGGCAAATCGCGTCTGGGCGCCCAACGGGTCTGCAAGGTTCTCAGCGGGGGCACATTCCCGATGGAAGCTGCCAAGATCGTTGAATATTGTGACGGGAATGATATCTCCATAATCGCGTACCCGGATATCTCCTACCCCGATAAATTGAAACATACAGGACATGCCCCGCCCGCGTTGTATGTAAGGGGAGATATTTCGATTGTCGAGAGATTTGCGGGAGCCGTGGTGGGCTCGAGGAAGCCAACCCAGACGGGCCTCAGGTTCTGCAGGAAGCTGGCCGAAGAGATGGCATTGAATGACATTCCCGTCATAAGCGGATTTGCAAGAGGAATCGATACCTGTGCTCACCGGTCCGCTCTTGAGGGAAACGGGAAAACGGTTGCCGTTTTCGGCTCCGGGGTGGACGTTGTGTACCCGAGGGAAAATGAAAAGCTCTACCACGAGGTTATCGAATCGGGCTGTGTGGTCTCCCGGTTCCCTCCGGGAACGCAACCGGTTGGTTGGAATTTTCCCATCCGCAACGGCATCATTGCTGCACTGTCTGATTTTGTGTGCGTCGTAGAGGCGGCGCAAAAGAGTGGTTCCCTCATCACAGCCAGGTATGGCGCTGAATACGGAAAAGAGGTTTTTTCAGTTCCGGGAAATCCCCTTTTTCCCCAATCTGAGGGGGCCAACCGGCTGATAAAAAACGGTGCCCATCCATTGACAGGCATTGCAGACATTATGGAAGCCTTTGGCCTTTCGACGACAAAGCCGAAAAAGAAACGGAAACGAAGAAACGATCCCGACATGACGGAAATCGAAACGAGTTTGCTGGAGATACTGACAGACGGAATGTCCCTTGATGATGTTGCCTCTGTAATGACCGAAGGCATCAAGGATGTTTCTGCAGCACTGGTCATGCTGGAGATGAAAAAACTTGTTGAAAGGGGCCCGGACGGCTATTATTTTAGGCTTGTCTGATACATTTCCGATCGGTCAGGAGATAAGAACTTTGCCGGGCAGCACACTATACGAGAGGCCCGGGCATGTGCTCCATCAGTTGCCATTGAGAAAGGTTTGGTTATAATAAGTGGGATTTCACCTGATCAAAATGAGGAGAAAGAGAGAATGGGCAAATCGCTGATTATTGTCGAGTCCCCCGCGAAGGCGAGGACTATCAAGAAGTATGTCGGGAAGGATTTCGACGTCATTGCCTCGATGGGGCACATCATGGATCTGCCAAAGAGCAGGCTCGGTGTTGATGTTGACCAGGGCTTCGAACCCAAATACACGGTGATCAAGGAAAAAAAGAAGTTCATAGACGAGATAAAGAAGAAAGCGAAGGCCGCAGAAGGCATATACCTTGCCTCGGACCCTGACCGGGAGGGCGAGGCGATAGCATGGCATATCAAACTTATTCTTGATGAGCAAAATGACCGGGTCAAGCGGGTTCTCTTCAATGAGATCACGAAAAAGGGAATCGAGTCCGGCATGAAGAACCCGCGAAGCCTCGAGAGGCACTTGTACGAGGCCCAGATTGCGAGAAGGGTTCTGGACAGACTCGTGGGCTACAAGCTGAGTCCGCTTCTCTGGTCAAAAGTGCAGAAGAGGCTCTCAGCCGGAAGGGTTCAGTCGGTTGCCCTGAAGCTGATTTGTGACAGGGAAAAGGAGGTCGTTGCCTTTGTGCCGGAAGAGTACTGGTCGATTTCGGGTTTTTTCGAGGGGAAAAAGCCGCCCGAGTTCGAGGCAAAGCTGGTGCAAAAGGACAGGAAAAAGATTCATATCCGGACAAAGGAGGAAGCCGAGGAGTTGCTGGTGGAGTTGTCGGCAGGAGATTTTCTCGTAAAAAAATTAACCAGGAAGACGAGGAAAAAACACCCGCAACCCCCTTTCAACACCTCCAAGATGCAGCAGGATGCCTGGAAAAAACTCGGGTTTTCCGCTGACAGGACGATGCGTGTTGCACAGAGCCTGTATGAGGGTGTTGAGCTTGGAGATGGAGAAGTTTCAGGTCTCATTACCTACATGAGAACGGATTCCGTCAGGGTGTCGGCTGATGCCCTCGATTCGGTCAGAAAGCTCATCAATCGTGATTACGGGGATGAATTTCTGCCTGAAAAACCAAACCGATACAAGAACAGAAAGGGTGTCCAGGATGCCCACGAGGCGATCAGGCCGGCCGATTCCGGGAAGCGCCCGAAGGAGCTGCAGAGATACTTAACGCGTGATCAACACAGGCTCTACAAGCTCATCTGGGAGCGCTTCGTGGCGTCACAGATGTCACCGGCAAGATTCGAGCAGGTTGTCCTGGATATCTCATCCGGCAGATATCTTTTGCGGGCGACAGGGCAAACGCCCATTTTCAGCGGGTTCCTTGAGGTTTATGCCGAGTCGGTCGATAACAGTAAGGATGAAGAGGCACAGGCGAAAATACCGGAATTGGAGGAGGGTGAGGAGGTGAAACTTGTCAAGCTTGAGCCGAAGCAGCATTTTACCCAGCCCCCTCCAAGGTACACGGAGAGCACATTGATCAAGGTTCTGGAAGAGAGAGGAATAGGCAGGCCATCGACCTACGCAACGATAATCAGGACGATAAAAAATCGAAGTTACGTAAAGGCCGATAAGGGAAAATTTCTTCCCACAGAACTCGGCATGATCGTGTCTGACCTTTTGTCCGAAAGCTTTCCTCAGATTATGGACATCGAGTTTACCGCGAGGATGGAGGAGGATCTTGACAGAATAGAGTTGGGGGAACTCGAGTGGCGCCATGCCGTGGGGAGTTTTTACGGACCATTTTCAGGAGATGTGGAAAAGGCGAGGGTCCAGATGGAAAAGGTCAAGGATAAACTGATAGCGACGGGTATAAAGTGCGATAAGTGTGAGGGTGAGCTGGTGATCAGGGTGGGAAGGAACGGAAAGTTTCTCGCCTGCAATAATTACCCCGACTGTAAGAACACGAAAAACTTTTCCCAGGATGAGGAGGGAAATATAAGAGTAGTGGAAGATCAACTAGCGGCCGTAACCTGTGTAGATTGTGGGAGAGAAATGCTGGTCAAGAGGTGGCGAGGAGGGAGATACCTGGCCTGTTCAGGTGCCCCCGGTTGCAGCAGGAGATCAGCCTATGCAATTGGCACAGGATGTCCGGCCTGTGAAAAGGGGGAAATTGTCGAGAAGGTTTCCCGGAAGGGAAGACTCTTTTATGCCTGTTCTGAGTATCCTGGATGTACCTATGCATCATGGCGGGAGCCGGTGGAAAGGGAATGCCCGGTTTGCGGTAATGATATCATGCTCAAAAAAATTACCCGGGGAAAAGGAGTAATTCTTGAGTGTTCGATGAAAGGGTGCAGGGGAAAGACAGAGGAAGATGAAGGGTAAAGACAGCCAGAGATACATATTGATCATGGATGACGAGGAGAGTATCCGGACCGTTCTCGAAATCTTCTTCAAGAAAAACGGATACCTCGTGGATACGGGAGGAACAGTTGAGGATGCTTACCGGCTCTTGTCTCTCCACGTGTACGATGTGGTGATAACGGACATGAAAATGGCTGCGAGAGATGACGGCCTTCGTGTTTTAAGAAGAGTGAAAGAATCCCACCCCGAGACAGAGGTTATCATTATGACGGCTCATGGCTCCATTGAAAACGCCGTGTTAGCCATGAGGCAGGGTGCGTTCAATTACGTGACGAAGCCCTTCGACAATCAGGAGTTGAGCATCCTCGTCGAGCGGGCTCTGGAAAAGAAGGACATTACCCTGCACAACATAGCGTTGCGGGAGGAGGTCAAGAAGAAGTTCTCCTATGAGTTTATCATTGGGGCTTCGGAATCGATGACGAAAATATTCGAACTCATAGATAGAATCGCTCCCACGAATGCAAACGTTCTGATACTCGGGGAGTCGGGAACGGGGAAAGAGCTTATATCAAGGGCTATCCACAATAAGAGTGATAGATCTGAAAATGTTTTTGTCGAGATAAACTGCGCTGCCATACCCGAATCCCTTCTCGAATCGGAGCTCTTCGGTCACGTGAAAGGGGCATTTACCGGAGCAATAAACAATAAGCAGGGCCTCTTTGAACTCGCAAGCGGTGGAACCCTGTTTCTCGATGAGATCGGTGAGATGCCGAACCCGTTGCAGGGAAAACTTCTGCGGGCAATTCAGGAAAAGGCTTTTCGGCGGGTTGGCGGCAATGACCTCATCAGGGTAGATGCGAGGATAGTTTCCGCTTCGAAAAAAAACCTCCTCGATGCAGTGGAAAAGGGAAGCTTCAGAGATGACCTCTTTTACCGCCTGAACGTTGTTTCCATTCATGTTCCTCCCCTCCGGGACAGGAAGGAGGATATACCCCTTTTGGCCCATCATTTCCTTAGCCGGTACGCGATCGAAATGGGTAAGGAGATAAAAAAGATTTCACCCGACGCCATGAGGATGCTCATGAGATACGATTTTCCGGGCAACGTGAGGGAACTGGAGAATATTGTCGAGAGGGCGGTAATCCTTGAAATGAAAGATCAGGTGACACCGGAGAGCCTTCCGGAAAACCTCATTGAAACAGGCGACGAGGAGTATGAACTTCCAGAATATTATGAAAGCCTCTCCCTGGAGGGGACGTCTCTTGACGGGGTTGTCGGCAATATTGAAAGGAACTTCCTCCTCAAAGCACTCGAACGTGCGGGGGGAAACAAAACGGAGGCGGCCAAACTGTTGAAAATATCTTTCCGGTCTTTGAGATACCGCCTCGAGAAATTCGGCATTGAGTGACTTCTCTTCGCCTCCCCTGATTAGTTCATCATTGATTTTCAAAAAAGGAACGGTTTGTGCTTTTTAGAAGAGGTGCGACTCTTTTGAGGGAAAACTATGTGTCCGGTTAGAAAAAAAGAGGGATTTACGCTCATAGAACTCATGATCGTCGTGGCAATCATCGGAATCCTTGCAGCTATTGCCATTCCATCATATCTTGGTTTTGTCATGAAGACGAAAAGGTCCGAGGTGAAGGTGAACCTGGGAGCGATACACAGCGCGGAGATATCCTATTTCTCCGAAAACGACACTTTTTCTCCCAACTTCAACGATATACGGTGGCTCCCCCTCGGGACCACCTTGCACTACACGTACTCCGTCGGGGGAGCTGTCATGGGAAAGGGCGACCCGGTACCGGGATGGATATCGCCCGGTGCGGGAACGCTGTCCTTCAGCGCCTACGGATGGGGGAACATCGATAATGATCTTACGGAAGATGTTTGGAAGATAGACGAAACCAAGCAACTCGAAATCGTCGGGAATGACTATTACATGTGACTGACGAAAATCGTCAGTTTCCTTCCTCCAACTGACAAAATTCGGCACAGAAGCTTCGTTACGGTCACATTATTTTCTTTCAGAAAAGAGAGAACTCCGAAACCCGCATGTAAGACGTTGATATTGAATGAGATTTTTTTAGGCCAGGAATTTTTTGATTATGGCACAGAACTTGTTGTAGATACCGTCAAAAGATTTCAAAGGAGGTGAAAAAAATAAGGAAGTTCGGTTCGTATCACAATACAATAAGTAACAAGGAGGAAAAGATGATTAAGAAAATGAGAAGCAAGAAAGGTTTTACCCTCATCGAGCTGATGATCGTTGTTGCTATCATCGGCATTCTGGCCGCAATTGCCATACCTAACTTTCTCAAGTTCCAGGCCAAATCGAAACAGTCCGAGGCGAAGACGAACCTGAAAGCCATATTTACCG
Organism: Candidatus Deferrimicrobia bacterium; assembly: GCA_041563215.1. GTDB lineage: Bacteria > Desulfobacterota > Deferrimicrobia > J040 > J040 > WVXK01. The sequence goes on from JBFFNJ010000008.1 coordinate 14,052, forward strand.
CAGAAACCTCGTACTTTGGTGAATTCAACGAGTATAATGATTTTGTAAGGATCAACTGGGAGCCGATCGGGACCTCAGTGAGGTACCTGTACGGGTTTGCATCGAACAGTGGGACATTTGACAATGCTCCGGTGGCAGCGAACATGGTTGACGGGAACCTGACCGATTATGCCCAGGGTGACTTAAACGGCGTGGCTGATCTCAATCCCAATACCTTTACCGCTGCGACGATCGGTAACATTGACAATGATACGCTGGACGATGAGTGGTCTATTAACGATGAAAATACGATCAACACCATTGTAAATGATGTCTAACTCCGGGCAATCTATATTTTGCTCATCGATCGTTACCAAAGAGACAATTGGGAGAAATATTCTCCCATTGTCTCTTTTTTCTTTGCTATTCATTACGACGATAAATGACGGGGCAACCCACGGACCTCTTTTCATCTTTCGGATCGTATCGTTTCTCGTGCTAGCCATCGTGATATGTAAAAAAAAAGTTATCTTCCCTATCCATTATTAATTACTGCACTCCTATTCCTTGCTAATTCCTTCATCATCTCTGCCTTTGCATCGAACAGCTGGATTGCGCTGCAGTGGTCATTGAACATAGCCGCTATCTTTTCCGTCCTGCTCATTTCCGTCAATTGTGCGGGAGAGCTGGATGATGCCAAGAACACATTGCGCAGGGTTCTCGTAACATTGTCATTGGTCGAATGTGCGTTCCAGGTGTATCAGCTATTTTTTACCTCGGCGCCAAGGCCTTCAGGAACTTTTTTCAATCCGAATTTCCTGGCTCAGCTCTATGCCGTTACGATACTTCTTTCTGCCGGAAAACTTTTTTCTCCGGGGGGAAGAAAGAGTGACAAAATTGCCTCTGGTTTAACGATTGCTATTTGCTTTGGCGGTATGGTTATTACCGCGTCACGGGGAGGTTTTTTATCCCTCTTCGCCGGTGCGTTTTTTCTCCTGTTCCTCAGGGATAAAAGAGCTCTCCTTTTGCCGGTAATCGTTGCGCTTGTATTGTTCCTGGTTCCGAATCCGCTCAAGGAACGAATGGTTGGTTCGGCTGATATTTACAGCTTTTCCCGGATCGATATCTGGTTGTCTTCCCTGTTGATATTTCTGAGCAGCCCCTTCGGTATCGGCGCAGGAAACTTTCAATATCATTACTACTCGAGAAATTTTCCCGTATACGAGGGAGTTGTCCACTTCGGGCGGCGGGCAACAACGTCTCACAACGAGTTTCTCCAGGTTATGGTAGATCAGGGTGTCATCGGGATTGTCCTGTTTTTGTTTTTTATCATCTGTTTCTGGATAATTTTTATAAAGCTTTATCGCAGGGAGAAAAATGATACGCTCCTGGCTTCGTTCCTGGCATCACTTGTTTCCATCGGGGTCCACAGTTTTTTTGATTCTGTATTTCATGCAATTCCCATTTCAATGGTTGCCGCTGCCATCGCCGGTGCTGTGTTATGGGATAGCCGTGAACTCGAAAGCGGCTGGATAAGGATTCAATGGGGATTGCGGGCCTTGATACTGCTGGTCGTGATGCTCCTTGTCGCTCTTACGGCCAGGACTTTTGCCGGTCATCTCTATCACGATAAGGGTTCCAGAGCCCTGAAAGAGAATAGATATACGGAGTCTGAAAAGTATCTTGAAATTTCGGAGAAGCTGGACCCGGGACGGCCCTCACTCAGCGAATTGCAGGCTGCCCTCGAATACAGGAAATTCGTGAGCCAAAAGAGCATTGGCTCGCTGAAAGAAGCCATAGCAAGGCTTGATAAAGCGGTGGGGAAAAATCCGATGAACTTCAATTATTACGTAAAGAGGGCAAACCTGAAAAGGATACTGATGAAGTCTGAAAGCCCGGAAGGCGGGCCGATAATTCATCCCTCTGAAATCTGGGAAGACTTTGTGATGGCCATGGAGATAAACCCCTATTCTGTGTCAACTCTCAAACGTATGGCAGATTTTTTAGTTGCGAGCGGTAAAAGGGATGAAGCGGTATCGATCCTTCGAAAGGCGATAACGATAGAGCCCGGTTTTAACAGGGCGTGGGTAATGCTCGGCGATATGTATGCCGATACTGATACCAGGCTTGCACTCTGGATGTATCGGAAGGCTCTTGCCCATTTCAAGGAGTTCGAAAAAAGAGAGATGACCCCGTATGAAAGAGACATTATAATGATTGACCGTGAAAAAGTTGAGGACAGGATACGGGCGCACGAGCAGGTGAAAACAAAATAGATGGCCAGATAGTGCGATGAAATCCCATTTCTCCAAGACCGCGAGAAACGTTATCATAGCAATCCTTCTCATCTCTGCCCTGTTTTCGATTCAAAGGTTCGTGGACTCTGCAGGTGAAACTGAAGGAAGAACAAGGTTTTCCTTTCTGCCCGACTCAGGCAGCATCAAACGCTTTACCTTTGGATTTGATTCTCTGTTGTGCGACATCTACTGGCTGCGCGTTGTCCAGTATGTGGGGGAGAAAGACTATAGCAAGAGAGGTTTTCAGTGGCTCTTTCATAGCCTGGACCTCATTACGGATTTGGATGAGAAGTTTGACACGGCTTACTATTTCGGTGGTATCGCTCTAACCTTCATGCCTGAGTTCGTAGACTTAAGCGATGAGATCTTGAAAAAGGGAATGCAGAGAATGCCGGATAAGTGGCGCTATCCCTGGCTCATCGGGTTCAACAATTTTTTTTACAAGAGTGACTTTGAAAAGGCATCAGAATACATCATGCAGGCCAGCAGGATTCCCGGCAGCCCGGGCTACCTCCCATTCCTCGCATCGAAGCTATTAGCGCGGGCAAACAAACCCGAAACGGCTTTCTCATTTCTCGAAAACATGTATGCCCAGACCGAGGATCCCATACTCCGCGAGAAAATCGAGGAGAGAATGAGGCGCGTAATTGTCGAAAGAGATCTTGTCTCCCTTGAAGAAGCTGTGCAGATGTTCAAGGAAGAACTGGGCAGGTTTCCAGCGACGCTCGAAGAGCTGGTCTCCAAAGGGTTCATCACGGCTATTCCAGAAGAGCCGTACGGAGGGCACTACTATCTTGACAGCGAGACAAAAAGGGTAAATAGCTCAAAGGTAAAGTCAAGGTTAGAGCTGTTTACTCCGAAAACGAAACAGAGGCAGAGAGATGAGTGAGGAAGCGATCAACGTCAGGGGTTTGAAGAAGATTTACAAGACGGGATTTTTTCTCAAACCGATAACGGCCCTTGAGGGCATCTCGTTTTCGGTGAAATCGAATGAAATATACGGTTTTCTGGGACCGAACGGGGCAGGCAAGACGACGACGATCAAGATACTGAACTCCATCGTATTCCCCACCGAAGGGGAGGTGGAACTGTTCGGAGAGAAACTGGGAGGCGTCAAGAATAAATATAGAATCGGCTATCTGCCCGAACAGCCCTATTTCTACGAGTACCTCTCTGCCGAGGAGTTCCTGTCCTTCTGCGGGAACCTTTTCGGCCTCAAAAAGAGGGACATCCAGGAAAAGATCGAAAAATTGCTCCCCCTCGTGGGCCTTGCAAAAGCCAGGAAGTTGCAGTTGAGAAAGTTTTCCAAAGGGATGATGCAGAGGATAGGAATCGCCCAGGCCCTCATAAATGATCCGGATCTCGTTATACTCGATGAGCCCATGTCAGGGCTGGATCCTATTGGGAGAATGGAGATTCGGGAGCTTATAAGAAATTTGAAGGGGAAAGGCAAAACGGTTTTTTTTAGTTCTCATATCATATCCGACGTGGAGTTGCTCGCAGACAGGGTGTGCATCCTGGACCGGGGGACGAAGATCGCGGAAGGAAACATCGAGGAGCTCATCGGTAATATGGCAATCAAGTATTATGAAATAAACGTAAAAGACCTTGAAGATTCCGGCCCCCTTGCAAAGGAGCTCGGCCAGGCGTTAATAGGTCATTACCAACGCGGTTCGCTGCAGGTTATGAGGATTTATCCGGAAGATGCCATAAACGGGGCGATCGATACGATTAGGTCACACGGCGGAATGATCACCGGAATAATCCCCGTGAGGGTCAACCTCGAAGAGCTTTTCATGAAAAAAATAGCGGAGCGCTTTCAATGAAGGTAAGAACAATCGCGGTCAATACGTTCAAGGAGACGATAAGGGACAGGATCTTATACAGCCTGCTGGTTTTCGCTATCATCATGATCGGCCTGTCCTATTTTCTTGCGGAGTTGTCCCTTGGGGACTTTGAGAGGGTAGTAATCAATTTTGGCTTATCCTGCGTCCACATATTCGGGGTCCTCATCTCTGTGTTTATCGGGATCACCCTCGTTAGCAAGGAGGTCGAAAAGAGAACTATCTACGCAATCGTGTCAAAGCCGGTGTCACGGATCGAGTTCCTGATGGGGAAGTTTTTCGGCCTTTCTATTACCCTTCTCGTTACCAATATTGCAATGACCGTCGGGCTTCTGCTGACCGCATATGTTCAGAGCGGCAATATGAATACTACCATTTTATTCGTTTCCGGCATGATTTATCTCGAGCTTATGTTGCTGACTGCGGTAGCAATCCTCTTTTCGTCCTTTACCACTCCTACGCTGAGTGCGATATTCACCCTTTCTGTTTTTTTCATTGGCCATTTAAGCCCAGGACTCAAATATTTCGGTGAAAAGTCCAAATCGATGGTCGCAAAATACTTTTCCCTCGGCCTTTACTACATTCTTCCGAATCTTGAAAACTTCAATTTCAAGAACACCGCTGTTTACGGGGTCAGCATCAAAGGTGTGAGCCTTGTGTTTATATTCTTTTACTTTCTCTCTTACCTTGCCCTGATCCTCCTGATCTCGAACTGGCTGTTCTCGAGAAGAGATTTCAAGTAAGAGAGGGGATCTGTGAAGACATGACCGATAAAATTACGACATACGAGCCAGATAATTCGATTAAGAACGGGTATCTATCCCTGTTCAAGGAGATATTTCTGGAGGTATGGAATAACAGATGGCTCACCTACCAGCTGTTCAAGAGAGAGTTTCTCTCCCTTTACAAGCAGTCATTTATCGGGGTTTTGTGGATTTTCATCGTTCCCGTAATAAGTGTAGGAACATTTGTACTGCTCAACAATTCGGGCGTTTTTACCATCGGGGATGTGGGGGTCCCCTACCCGGTCTATGCGATGCTCGGGATCTCTTTCTGGCAGCTCTTTGCGGCGGGCCTGGTCGCCTGTTCGAATTCACTCGTCAAGGCGGGCCAGCTGATTGTAAAAATTAATTTTTCGAAGAAGTCCCTTGTCATAGCGTCTGTAGGCCAGTCGATCGTTGCATTTCTCATCCAGTTTGCCCTGGCAGGTTCGCTCTTTATTTTCTATGGGATTTCCCCGAGCTTCGCGACGGTGCTGGTGCCGGTTGTGGCGATCCCGATCCTTCTGCTGTCACTGGGGCTGGGGTTCATATTTGCCATTTTTAATGGTGTCGTAAGGGATATCGGCAATCTCCTTTCGATTTTCATAACCTTCCTTATGTTTTTGACTCCCGTTCTGTATGCGAAACCGTCGGCAGGCATACTCGTCAAGATAACGAGATATAATCCCCTCTACTATCTCGTTTCGTTGCCGCGGGATTTGGTCTTGAGGGGCTCGTTTACCGATTGGGGAGGGTTTTTCTACGGCACCATCCTGTCGGTTGTCATTTTTGTTGCTTGTTTATTCGTTTTTCACCTGACCGAGGCGCGGGTGACGGAGAGGATATAACGTGGGCAGTGACATTGCGATACAGTGTTCAAAGGTTTCAAAGAAGTATTGCAAATCGCTCAAGAGGTCCATGCTTTATGGCATCAGCGATATAGCCCGAAACGCCCTTGGTCAGAGTTCCCGATCCGGGAACTTGAGAAAAGGTGAGTTCTGGGCTGTTGACGATGTGTCTTTTGACGTGAGAGCAGGGGAGACCCTCGGGATCATAGGGTCGAACGGTTCCGGAAAAACGACGCTACTTAAGATGCTGAACGGGATTTTCTGGCCCGATAGAGGGAAGATATCGGTAAAGGGTAAGGTGGGTGCCCTGATCGAGGTGGGCGCAGGATTTCATCCTCTCCTGACCGGGCGGGAGAATATTTATGTGAACGCAGCCATCCTGGGGATGACGAAAAGAGATGTTGCGGCAAAGTTTGACTCGATCGTAGACTTCGCAGAAATAGGTGAATTCATCGATTCTCCGGTAAAACACTACTCCAGCGGGATGTTTGTGAGGCTCGGGTTTGCCGTTGCGGCCCACAGCGAACCGGAAATTCTCCTCATAGACGAAGTTCTGGCGGTGGGAGACCTCTCTTTTCAGAATAAGTGTATGAGGAAGCTAGCTGAAATTAGAAAGAATGCGAAATCTGTCGTTTTTGTGAGCCACAATATGGAGAGCGTTCAGGTACTGTGTGATCGGATAGCGCTGCTCGAGAAGGGGAAACTTCTCTATATAGGCGACTCGTATGAGGCTATTCAGCGATATGCGAGTCTGGCGAACGATACCCGGTATCAATCAATGAAAAGGGAAAGCGATAAAGCTCCTGCTATGGGCCAGCACATCTCTTCGGGAGACATCATTGTTCATAAACTGGGAGTGCTTGGCAATGAAGGCAATGAGATCACCTCCGTGCATGAGGGTGAAGATATTACGGTTTTTGTCGACTTCAAGGCAAAAAGGATCATTTCTGACCCGAATATATCGGTTGCAATTCGAGACGAGCGCGACTTCAACATAATCTGGCACAAAAATATAGATCGCAATATTCATTTTCATAACTTGCAGCCGGGACCATACCGGCTTAAAGTGACCTTCAGAAGTCCCAACCTGGAGCCGAACGTGTATCGTGTCGTTTTTGGCTTGAAAGATGCAGATACAGGGGAATATTTGGAGAAAATAACCCTTGATTCAAATGTGTTCAAGGTAACCGGTAGCCGTATACCAAGGGGGACGGTATTGTGCGAAAGTGATTGGGAGCTTCAACCCACGGGGATATAGTCGAAAGATTGAGGATTTTAGGCGATGCATTTCGGAAGAGGGAAAAATTCACTTGCTGTTGATGTCAAGATGACAGGTACCTTGTTGAAGTTAAGCTCATCGGGTCAAGAAGGTCTTGTGTTATCCAAAGGGGTGTGCATTGTTCACAAAGGGGAGAAACCCGATAAGCAACGTTCAATGTACCCGGACAGTCATCGGTGGACATAATTTTTAAGACTATGAACAGGGAAAACTTTTTTATCAAGAACGGATACGTCAGCAGGGAGAAAAACAGCACCCTGCTTTTAACTGAGGAAGGGTCGTTTTGGAACGAGGAGAGAATTTTTTTTAGCAGTTACTATCAATGGGATGTTTATGCTTTTGCAAGAAACATTTTGATTAAATCGAAGGCTAGAAATGTGGTGGATGTTGGCTGCGGTGTGGCGACAAAGCTGATGAAGTTGATTCATCCGCTAACCAGGGATGTTGTTGGTGTCGACCGGGAGGAGGCAATTGAAATCTGTCGGAAGAACTATGAGGAAGGAACATTTATTGTTGACGATTTTGAAACCCCACGGGTTGAACATGGACCGTATGATTTGGTCATCTGTTCTGATGTTATCGAACATATCTTTGACCCTGATATCCTCCTTGGCTATATAAAAAAGATAAGCCACAAAGATACCATGATCATTTTTTCCACTCCCGAGAGAGATGTCCTCAGGGGAAAAGATTGTATGAGATCAGAAAAGCCGGATCATGTAAGGGAGTGGAACCGGATGGAGTTCAGGATATATCTCGAAGATAGGTGTTTTCAGGTAATAGAGCAGCGGTTGTCCCCCTTCATAAAGTTTTCTTTGCATCCCCGTGTTCTGAAAATGAGGGGTGAAATAAAAAAGCGATGCGGTACAGTAAAGACAAACCAGCTCGCATTGTGTCGTTTACAGTAACACTGAAATTCCTTGATATGTTTTTACTCATATGGCAAGAAGGACACATGCAGAACATAGGGATTCGAAAATTATTCGGCCTCTCGGGGAAAAAGGTCCGATGAGTCTTTTCTGTTCAAACCTTCGATGTGGACACAGGGAGAAGACATTACGTGATGAGCTGCAAAAATGTAGCTGGGACCTAGATGAGTTAGCCCACGCCGGGAATTCACGGCCAACCACCTATTCGACTATCACAAACAGGCCCTCGACGTGCGCTATTTAATAAGTTCATGTGCGGGATCTTAGGAATAACAAACATACGGGCAAACCAGGAACAGCTCGAAAGAGCATTGAACGCTCTTGCCCACCGTGGGCCGGATGCATCGGGGCAATGGGTTTCGCCGAACCGGCAGGTCTGGCTCGGTCATCGAAGGCTTTCGATCGTAGATCTGACCGAGGCGGGGAACCAGCCGATGGGGAACGAGGATGGATCGATCCATCTGGTGTGCAACGGCGAAATCTACAACTATCCCATATTGAGAGACCGGTTGGAGGGTCTCGGGCATATATTTCGATCTCGATCGGACAATGAGGCGATCCTGCATGCCTACGAAGCCTGGGGTGACCGCTTTCTGGAGGAACTGGAGGGGATGTTTGCATTTGCCCTCTGGGACGAGAGAAACAAAAAATTGCTCCTTGCCCGGGACCGGCTGGGTATAAAGCCCCTCTATTACGCCTCCATGAACGGTGGAATTTCATTAGCCTCTGAGCTTCGAGCCCTGTTGCCTCTCCTTCCCCGGATTCCCGATCCAGACCCGATAGCCTTGGCATACGTTATGACACTCGGGTACATCCCCTCCCCCTCTTCAGTATGGCGGGGCGTCTCCAAGCTCGAACCGGCGCATGCGTTGACATGGATGCCCGGGAAGGGAGTATTCAAGTGGCGATACTGGGAACCACCGAGACAGATCGATCCGCGCAGGGAAAGTGACACGGGGGAGTGGAAGGAAACTTTTGAAACGGTGCTGGGGGAGCATCTTTTGTCTGACGTACCGATTGGCCTTTTACTTTCGGGAGGGCTGGATTCCACCTCCTTGGCTGTTGGCCTGAAAGAGCTCGGCCACCAAACCAAAGCTATTACCGTGTCATTTCCCGGGACAAAATTCGATGAAGCACCTGTTGCGGAAGAGGTGACGAATCATCTAGGTATTCAGTGGCGGCGGGTCTCTCTCCGTGTCCAGGACGTGGAGGAGTTGCTCGAACAGACGGCAGTAATTTTTGATGAGCCGCAGGGGTACAGTGCACTTCTTTCCATGAACATGGTCTGCCGGGAGGCTTCAAGGGAATTCAAGGTTGTATTGGCAGGAGATGGTGGCGACGAGGTTTTCGGTGGTTATACATGGTACAGAAACCTCGACTGGCCCGGGGATAGTCGTGCTTCACGGATCCGACCACTTATTGCACCACTCATTCAGAGGGGCATATCGGGAAGGCTAACGCGAATGGCGATGCGAATTTTCGAGGGGCAATCGCCGCTTCACCGTCACGCCATGCGCCTTTTCCCGCGTTTTCTTCCCGAAGAGGCGATGGGATTGCTGGAACCGCTGAAATGCAGCTTTGGCGATGAAGAGATGCTGGAGCCGCTAAAGAGGCACTTTGAACCCAAGCTGCCCCTCTTAAGAGCCTTTCAGCGTATCGATCTGATGACCTTTTGCAGTGACTCTATATTAGCAAAGGTCGATAGGGCGAGTATGGCTACTTCCCTGGAGGTCCGCGTCCCATTCCTTGACCGGCGCATTATAGAGTGGGGTCTGTCGAGGCCGGTGAGCTCATATCACATCGATGAATCGAAGCCCGCGCTTCGAGACTATCTGCGAAACCGCGTTCCCCAGTCGGTATTCGGCCACCCGAAACAGGGGTTTAGCTTGCGAGTTCTCGATGACTTCGATTGGACTTCTGCGATAGAGCGTATTCGGAAGGGAACATGGGTTCAAGAAGGATACTGGGGCTCTTCCTGGGAAAGATTGATCAGCCCCGACATGCCCTACAGAAATGCCCGGATTTGGGTGCTCCTCATCCTGACTCTCTGGGGGGATAACTGGATGAAGCAGGAAAAAAGGATATGAAGGGGTGGTGAGGACAAAACCTTCTGTTTTTTATAGGTCGCTTTGCTATCGATGAATATTATCGTAACCACAGACGGCAACATCCCCTCGAAAAAAGCCCACAGCTTCAGCGTCATGAAGATGGCCCAGGGGTTTCATCAAGTGGGAGAGGATGTTACCGTTGTTTCCCTTTTGTCCTTTCCGGTTATGAGAGAATTCTTACATTTCAAAAGCATCTACGATCACTACGGAGTGACAGAGGGGGTTCGTATAAAGTTACTCCCTGTTTTTCATTGGGATTTCTTCACCAAGTCCTCGAATGCCGCTGGCTTTCACAGAAAAGCGCTTCGCTATATCAGGAAGAAGAAGCCAGCTTTTGTATATTGCAGGAGCTATATCACTGCATATAACTCCGTGAAGGCCGGCATACCCGATTTTCTGGAAACACACACGACTTTGTATGACCACCCTGACCTTGGAAAAATATATGATGTGTGCCGGCAGCCAAACTTTTTAGGCCTTATAACGATTCACGCAAATATCAAAAAAGAGCATCTCAAAAGAGGGGTTCCTGAAGATAAGGTTCTCGTTCTCGAGGATGGTGTGGATCTGTATCGTTTCGAAATTTCTGACAAGAAAGATTACTGGAGAGAGGTGCTGGGGCTTCCCCAAAACAAGAGGCTGGTGGCGTACTGTGGCCATCTCTACGATGAGAAAGGCATAGAACATATTCTACTAACGGCAACAGAGCTCAAGGCCTTCCCGGATGTCATGTTCCTGATCGTAGGTGGATATGAAAGCGACATCGTCAGGTGGAAAAGCTATTGTGACCAGAGAAACGTAACGAATGTGACGTTCAAGGGATTCGTGGATAATTCTGAAGTTCCCAAATACCTGAGGTCTGCAGATGTGCTGATTATGCCCTATAAGACGGATATCGATTATCAGATTATGGATATCGACAGCACATCCCCCCTTAAACTTTTTGAATATATGGCTTCCAAAAGGCCAATTGTTTCATCAGATATTCCCGCCATATCAAAAGTCTTGCAGCATAACTATTCGGCTTTGCTTGCG
>JBFFNJ010000009.1:0-24591 GCA_041563215.1 Candidatus Deferrimicrobia bacterium
CTTAAAATCTCATTCTGACCCGGTAGGTGAGCTTCGTCTCCCTGTCCTTCGGCACGTGGATGTTGAACTCGGCGGTGTGGGACTCGGTTTTATAATAATCATGGGAGGATTTGAGTATCTTCCACTCGCCGGGAATCGGCTCGACGACTTTCACCACCACGTCTTCCTTCTTGTGGTTTCGCAGTGAAATTTCATAGGCCGCCTCGTAGGTATCATAGGCGATCTTCTTCCAGTCCGTCTGCTTTCTGCTTCCCACCACGTCGAAGGCGTCCCCCATTTTCACCCTGACTTTTTCGTCCTTCGGGGTGTGGTCTATCGAGTCTTCCCCGACGAACTGGAGGCTGTTCTCGCTGTCCCGCTTGTAGACGCGGACCGTTCCCTTGGGAAGGGGAACGCCCAGGTTGTTCTCTTTCCTGTTGGCGATCTCCAAAAAGACGCCGATCTTCTGGTTCGATATCATCTCCCCGTGCCTGCTCCGGAAATAGTGGCTCGCGCCGTAGTAGAGCAGCTCTTTGCGGACGGGGACCTCGCCCGCGTTTATGAGGCTTATCTGTTTTGTCTGGTTCTGCTTTATGGTCGCGGGCCTCTGAAGGGTGTAGATGTGGTACTCGAAGAATTCCTCTTCCCTGAACTGCTCCCTCGGCCTCGCCGCCTCGGCCGCCGCGTAGCGCATCATCTTGTCCCGGTATTCGTGCTCGTCCCTGACCCTGTTCACGTCGCCGGCGACGAGCTTGATCTTCCCTTTCTTGTATGTCGTGCCGCTCTTGTTGTCGATCGATACCCATCCCGACAGGTCCGCCCTGTCGTCCCTGTCGTTCAGGGTCACCACGTAGTCGGCCCTCCAGTTTATCCCGTTCGTAAGGTAGGTGGCCTCCAGTTTCTGGGGCTTTCTCAGATCATTTTGAAGTAGCCAGACCAGGGTCGGCTTCGAGATGAGGTTTTCCGGCACCTTCGGGAAGATTATCCTCCCGGGATGGCCGAAGGTGATTTCGTCGTTGATCTTGAAGATCGGCCCCCCGTTGTTCGACAGGAGGGTGGCTACGACGATCTCTTCCCTTTCCGTGTAGGGGTTTCTGTAGTAGAGCTTTACCTCCTTGCCCACGTATTTTTCGAGGAGCTTTTGCGGGTTCAGAAGGTCGTACTCGTAGTTCTGCTCGAGCACCAGGATACTGCCCGGCTCTGCTATCGACCTGATGTACACGCTCGTGGGAATGATCTGGGACGCTACGTCCATGAAGCGGAGCTCCGAGGTTCCCGTGCCGAGCCTTATCTCCCTCTGGTCCTTTACCAGGCCGAGATTGACGTTGTAGATCGTAATCGCCACCTGTGTCTGATCGTCGAGGGTCGTTGAAAGTGCGTCCGGTCCTGCTTTTTCCTTCGCCGCACCTGCAGGCTGGCTGCAGCCCATGCTTGCGATCATCAAGACCATGAATGCCGTTATCAAGGTTTTCCTGCTCATTTCTATCCTCCTTCAAGGTTATTTTTAGCAAGCTTTACCTGGTTAGACATGGCAGGCAGATAAAATGTTCCCACTTTTTTGCCAGAACTGTGGACTATGGACAACTGACTCCGGACTGTCTCATGGTATTGCGGAATGGGGATTTCGGAATGCGGAATTATTATTGCTGTAGATAAAGTAAAAGAAAGTTTTTTTATGGGGTAAACATGAGCAAAGAGTTAAAAAAGAGGCTCAAGCACTTTGCATTGATGATCATAGAGTTTGCGGAAAAACTTCCTAAAAACCAAACCACATTTGTCGTCGGCCGGCAAATACTCAAATCGGGAACATCGATTGGGGCTAATTACTATGCTGCGTGCAGAGCAAGATCACGGGCCGAATTTATTGCTAAATTGGGCATCGTTGAAGAAGAAGCCGATGAAACGATTTATTGGTTGGATCTCCTTGCCGGATCTAAAAATGTAAACCAAAGAGATCTCGATGTACTGCGAACTGAAGCAAACGAAATTCTCTCGATCATCATTCGATCTATCAAAACAGCTCGACAAAATTATATTTGATTTTCATTCCGCATTCCGATTTCCGAACTCCGAATTACAGTGCTTTGAGAAAGGTGACTCGGGACCACTCTTATTGAGCCTGCTCCAGTTCGGCAACGGAAGGGGATTCCACGCTCAGCTGGACGAGCTCGGAGTCGGAAAAATCGACGCCAGCGAGTTCGGCGCCAAACCCTTTCGTTATGGTCTCGAGTGTCTGCCGGGCGGAACTCTGGACCTCGGATCGCAGTTTCTGGACCATCTCCACCGCCATTTGGGATGCCTGCTGTTTCGCTTCCTCGACGAGCCGGTTCTTGTCGCTTTCATCGAACCCCATGCCGAAGGCTTTGTTTATGAGGTCGGGAAGGAGCCAGGGGAGCAGTTTCGTGGTCTGCTCATCGTAAAAGTTGATGTCTTTTATGTGGATGTCGTAGAAACATTTCGGCATCTTCATCCGGTATCTGTTTTCGCCCACGTGCTGGATTTCGAAGTCTCTGCTCTTCAAGTCGTATTTGAAGTCGATGGAGAATTCGAAGATCATCGCCATTTTTTTCGTGGATATGAGCCAGAGGAAATATTTCTTCCCGATGTCGCCGAACCAGTGGTCTGCGGCGGTGACGATCTCCTTGGTCACGATCTTGAACGCAACGAGCTCGCCCACCTGCCGGATTTCCTCAATGGATGAGAATACCTGCACCTTTTCCTTCGATTTGCGCTTTTCTCTTCTGTAAAAAAGGATTGCGGCAACAAGCGACGCTCCCAGCCCGAACCCGATTAATCCTGCAATGAAAACTCCTTCCATGGATCGCGCTCCTTTCTATCCGCCTTGTCCTGCCTCTTCCCCGTTCCCTTAAAAATATCACAGAAGCGGTTGGGAGCATACCGGTACGGGAGAAAGTCAGGGGTTTTGCCCAGCGGGGTAGATCTCGATCATGACGACCACCTCTTCTCCCCCCGCTCTTTCCCCCTCGAAGGCACCCTTTTCCTGCCTGACCTTCCCCACCTTCGAGAGGCGACCCTCAAGGGCGGTGATATGTTCTTTTCCGGTGGCCGCGTGAAATGTGGCCACTTTTGTATCGAAATGCTTCTTAAGGATCACGGTGCCCTCTGTTTCGGCCAGTATCTCTTCGATTTCCTCCCGCGCAGCTTCAAGGTTCGAAACGGTCACGATCAGCTTCACGTCAAACCTGACTGTCGCCGGTTCCCCCATTATCATGGGCTTAAATTCACCCTTGGCTGTTTTGCCGGCATGCTCTTCCGCCTGTTTTTCCCGGGAGGCCGGGGACGTTACCGCAGGTGTCTGCGCATACCTGTCCGCCCCGACCTTTTCTCTGTCTGCCGGAGGCAACTGTGCGGGAGCCTTACTCAAATTGCGCCCGGGGGCGGGTGCTGCCCGTTCCATGACCGATCCTGCCGGGGCCTTCTCCTGCTCGTCTCTTATCTGCGGACCAGCCTCCGGGACCGTCCCCGTTACCTGCCTCTTTTCCCCGGGTGCCGACGTGTCGTCGATCACTTTTTTCGCGACTTCCATGCTCTCTTCGGGCTTTTGAACCCCTGTTTTCATCGCCTGAAAGACGTACACGGAAATGACCAGTATCAGGACTGTTGCGAGGGCGTGGATCGGGCGGGCCAGGAGAAATTGCGGGAAAAACCGCTGGTAAAATCCCCTCTTTTCCTCCGATTCCGACTGAACGCGCGCCATGACCTTCTGGGTCAGCCAGGGGGGAGGGTCTACCTCTTCGAGCTTCCCGATACGGTCAAGGTACGCGTTCAGTTCGGCAAGAGCCAGGGCACACGTTTCACAGGCAACCAGGTGCGCCTCGACCTGGTCTCTTTCCTCCCCGCTGATTTCACCATCGACATATGCCGACAGGTTTTCCCGTATCTGCGCGCATTCCATTCACGAATTCCCCATCACTTTTTTCAAGCACTCCTTGAGCGAATCCCGGGCGCGGAAGAGCCTGGATTTTACCGTCCCCTGCGGGACGCCAAGCACCTCGCATATCTCACCGTATGTTAACCCCTGGATGTCCCTGAGGACAATCACCTCCCTGAAATCGGTATCCAGGGCGTCGATGCACTCCTTGACCCTTTCCTGGAACTCCCTGGTTTCGAGCATGTCGAGGGCAGAGGGCTCTTTCGAACGTGGCTCTGCGTGTATCTCTCCGCCTGCTGTCCGGATCGGGTCCTGAATGGAGGCAGGTTCCCGCGCTCTCCTGGCTTTCAACTGGCTCAACCGGTTCTTCGCGGTGTTGATCGTTATCGTGTAGATCCACGTGGAGAACTTTGCCCTTCCTTCGAACTTTTTTATTCCCCGGTACACGGCTATGAACGCCTCCTGTGCGATATCGGAAGCCTCATCGTAGCTCCCCACCATCCGGTAGGCGACGTTGAATACCCGTTTCTGGTGCTTTCTCACCAGTGCCTCGAATGCGTCCATGTCGCCCTTTTTACAGAGGTTTACAAGCCTTGCGTCCTCATCCCGGTTTATGTGGGTTTCTTCCGCCATACCTTTAGACAGGGTGGAGGCTGAGTTTGTTCCCCTGTTCCTGCGAAACCACTATACCACCGGTGCTCCCGGCGCGTAAATTACCGATAATCCCCGGCGGAAAATAGTGTTTCCGGATAAGATCCTACTCTTTGGCAACATCTGGTTTTCGTGTGATTATCGACGGGCTGAATTTTTCCCCCCCTCCCTTCGTCCCGTTTTTAACCCGAGGTGCAATCGGCTCATTTGACAGGGTTTGTCATTTTATTACAATGGAATGGCACCGTGTTGGGGCAACGGGGTGAAAGGTCGTGCTGTTCGCTTGAAGGGATCAAAGAGGATAAGGAGGAAAATCCGATGAAAAAGGCACTGATGTATCTTCTCGTCCTGGTTTTTTTCGCAGTTTCCTGGGTTCCGCGCGTGTTGAGTGGTGAAGAGAAAGTCGATGTGAAGCAGCTTTTTGAGACCAAGTGCAGCATCTGCCACACCATCGAACGCCCGAAGGGCAAGAAGAAGTCGGTCGAGGGTTGGAAGGCAACGGTGATGAGGATGAAAAACACCAACGGCTGCCCCATCACCGATGAAGAGGCAGGAATGATCATCGACTACCTGGCTGAGAATTACGGGCCGGGCCAGTGAAGACCCCGTCGGCATGAACGGCTGATAGCAGCAGCATGGGTGCCAGGGGTATTTCGGAATTCGGAATGCGGATTTCGGAATGAAAATCGAGAACATCTGAACTTCAGGAAAACAGAATGCGGCAATCGGTCCGAACTTCCCGGGACCCGGAGTTCCGGAAAACCAGGAAGCTTTGGCGTGGGCAAGATCAGAAGTACGCAATCGATCAACCTCTTGGTTTCTGTTGTTCTGGCAATCTATTTTTAACTCCGGACACGGGACTTAGAACCCGGGACTACCATTTTGCATGTTGGGTCTATGAACCCTGATTTCCTCATATCACTGCTCACCGCGCTCCATGTGGTTGTTGTGGTTCTCTGGATCGGGGGAGTTGCCTTCGTGACGGTCATCATCTTTCCCATGCTTCTCAAGATGGAGGACTCCCTCGAAAAGGCACTGATGTTTCAGCGCATAGAGGGAAGGTTCGCAAGGCATGCCAGGGTTTACGTCGTCCTTGCGGGAATTTCCGGTTTTGCCCTCCTGTACCTTACGGAGCGTTTCGGGGACCTCTTTACTGCCGACGGAGTCGGGATAACGGTCATGCTCGTCGTGTGGGTCGTTTTCGCGCTCGTGCTCGCCTTCGAGAGAAAAATCTTTCAAATCCTCTTCGACAGACCGGAGAAGATCGGCCCGGAAAAGGTCTTCTTCCGGCTCAGCGTATTTCACTGGGTCGTCCTTGCCCTCTCCCTTCTCGCCGTTGCCGCCGGGGTGTGGGAGGGGCATTAAACACCGGAACTGGAAAGCGACAAATCAGTACCATCACACAAAATGGTAATGCGGATTGCGGAATTCGGAATGCGGAATGAAAACCTGAACCAGAAAAGAGAGTTCGTACATTGTTTTGATGGCTCGGGCGGTCTGGAGGCGTGACTAACGATTGTAATATAGCAGAAAATGGGAAAGCGTATTATAATATCTTAGACAAACACGACATTGTCAATATAGATTATAGATATTCTGAACTCGATCGGGATATCCGAGCATCGTAAAGGTAAATGAGAACAAAAGCTATTTTTTTCCAGGAGGATACGTGGGAAAAAAACAGATCGTCATAAAGTCCGATGATTCAAGAGACGAAGTTGACGTGAAGTACAACAACGGAGACGAGCGCAAAACGACGGCTCTAATCATTCTCGTGGACCACGACCCTGCCATGTCGTTCATCACGCACGGGAATGCCCAGAAAATTGCCCGCCTTATTTTCGGTGCCTACAGGATAGCCCTGGAGAGGGCGTCAGGCGGCTCGCTGCAGGATGCATGGTTTGTCGAGATGCTGGAAAAGGTATGTGAGGACATAGCGAAGCTTGCCGCCCACAGGAAGAGCGAGATCGACCCCGAGGAATTGTTGGAAAGACTCAGAGATTTGGAGGACAAGGTAAGCGGCCCCGACAGGGGCGGGAAACATCACTGATGGAAAATCCTTATTGCTAGATCCTCAGTTACTTTTGCCCCCCAAACGAGGGTTCTTGAACCTCCAGCTATCCGTAAAGTTAAATGGAAATCGTGATCGCGCCGTCTGGGCAAAGCCTTCGACGACCGGAATCCCGGCGGGGACGTCCCCCGTGCGTTCACCGTATGTCCCGGAAATCAGGCGTGCTTGGCGATCAGGTGCTATAATAGATAACCGAATACGCACTGTTTCCGTGCGAACCCAAGCAGCATACGGTTTCCCGGGCTTAAATGGTTTTTACAGGGAGACTTTTTTCAGTACAATAGTGATGCTTGCCGAGGAGGGCCGATATGGCAAAGAACGACAGTTCCGATGGGCTGGGAAGCCCCATTCTCCTTACCCGTTTCGAAAAGGTACTTTCCTGGGCCCGCAAATATTCGCTCTGGCCACTTCCCTTCGGCACGGCCTGCTGTGCCATCGAGTTCATGGCGGTGGTGGGGACACACTACGACATCTCTCGGTACGGTTGGGAGGTGGTGCGTTTTTCCCCCCGCCAGGCTGACCTCCTGATCGTCGCCGGTACGGTGAACTACAAGATTGCACCCGCCCTCAAAACCATCTACGAACAGATGCTCGAGCCCAAGTGGGTGATCGCCATGGGTGCATGCGCCACCTGCGGAGGTTTTTACAACAACTACAGCGTCGTTCAGGGGGTTGACCGGTTCATCCCCGTCGACGTCTACGTTCCCGGATGCCCTCCGAAGCCGGAATCGCTAATCGACGGGATGATGATGATCAAGGAGATGATCGAGAAAGGGGAGCCACGGGCGAGGGAAAGCTGGGAAGAGAAGTGGAAGGAGCGGTACGAGAAATGAGTCCGGCCAGTTCGGTATTGGAGCATATAAGAGAGCGTTTTTCAGATCATGTTCTGGAGACACTGTCTTTCAGGGGTGACGATACGGTTGTCGTTAAAAGAGACGCTCTCCTTTCCTTTATGCGTTTCCTGCGGGACGATCCGGAGATGTCCTTCGATTTCCTGATGGACGTGACGGCGGTGGACTGGCTCGAGAGGGAACCCAGGTACGAAGTGGTCTACCACCTCTATTCCTCGGGGAAGAATCGCAGGCTCCGGGTCAAAACGAGGGTTCCCGACGATGACCCCGAAGTCGAGACGGTCACCGGGATCTGGAAGGGTGCCAACTGGTTCGAGCGGGAGGTGTGGGACATGTACGGCATTAGGGTGAAGGGGCACCCGGACCTGCGCAGGATTCTCATGTACGACGGCTTCGAGGGGCACCCCTTGAGAAAGGATTACCAGAAGGATCTCAGGCATCCGACGGTTCCGAGCCTCGATTTTCCAGATCCCGAAAAGGACGTGAGAAGGGTGATAAAGGCGACAGATCTCATGCGGGGAAGCGGCAGGGAAGAGGGAGCGCAGGAACCGGAAAAGGATTGAGCAGGGGGCAGGTCGTGAGCGAAGGGACTGAAAATAATTTCCCCCCCGGAGAATACGGCTTGGAGTGGATGGAGCGGGAGGGTGATAACGTCATCCTCAACCTGGGGCCGACCCACCCGGCAACGCACGGCGTGTTCCGTATCGTTGTCGAGCTCGACGGGGAAACGATCGTCAACTGCGACAACCAGATCGGGTTTCTCCACCGCTGCTTCGAGAAGGAGTCGGAGAACACCACCTGGGGTCAGGTGATCCCCTACACGGACCGGTTGAATTACGTCTCGCCGCTCATGAACAACGTGGGTTACGTTATGGCCGTGGAAAAGCTCATCGGGATAGATGTGCCCGAGCGGGCGGAGTACATAAGGACCATCATCTGCGAGCTGTCCCGGATCTGGGACCACCTTCTGTGCATCGGCGCCGCCCTGGTCGACCTGGGAGCCCTCACGAATTTCTGGTATTTCTGGAGGCCCAGGGAGGATATTTACGATCTCGTCGAGGAGTTGACCGGCGCCCGCCTGACCACGTGTTACACGAGGATCGGTGGCCTCATGGCCGATCTCACCGATGGCTGGATCAGGAAAGCCCGGCACGTTATACGGGAAACCATCCCGAATGCCATAAGAGACGTGGACAGGCTGGTGACGAAGAACAGGATATTCATGGACAGGACCATCGGCATCGGCCCTATATCGGCGGAAGATGCTATCGCCTGGGGGTTTACGGGCCCCTGTCTGCGTGCCGCCGGCGTGCCCTACGACCTGAGGAAGGACCAGCCCTACCTCGTGTATGACCGCTTCGATTTCGACATCCCCATAACCGACAACGGCGATACCTACGACCGCTACCTTATCAGGATGGAGGAGATGTGGCAGTCCCTGCGGATACTCGAGCAGGCCTTCGACCAGATACCCGGCGGGCCGATCAACGTGGAGAACTGGGACGTGATCCTCCCCCCGAAGGATGAGGTGTACGAAAACATCGAGGCGCTGATGGCCCACTTCAAGATAATCATGGAAGGCATCAAGGTCCCGCCGGGCGAGGTGTACCATGCCACGGAGGCGGCAAACGGAGAGCTCGGTTTCTACATCATAAGTTCCGGTGAGGGAACCCCCTACAAGATAAAAGTGAGGCCCCCCTGTTTCGCCATCTTCAGCGCCATGCCCGAGATGGTCCGGGGACACATGGTGGCGGATCTCATAGCTGTTATGAGCAGCCTGAATATCATTGCCGGAGAACTCGAGAGATGAACGATAGGGAGACGGGCATCCGGTTTTCAGACCAGGGGATGCGGGAATTCAACGAGGCGCTTACGCGCTATCCTGCGAAGCAGGCCGCCATCCTGCCGGCGCTCCACATAGCCCAGAGGGAATTCGGGCACATATCTACCGATGTGATCAGGTACGTGGCGAAACTCCTCGACCTGTCGCCTGCCCGTGTCCACGGGGTGGTAACCTTCTACACCATGTTGAACCAGAAGCCGGTCGGCAGATACCACCTGCAGGTGTGCAGGAACGTGTCCTGCTCCCTCCTCGGGGCATTCCACCTCATCGAGTATATTTCCGGAAAGCTCGGTATCGAGCCGGGCGGGACAACCCCCGACGGGAAGTTCACCCTGTCGCTGGTGGAGTGCCTGGGGTCCTGCGGAACGGCGCCGGTCATGCAGCTGAACGACGACTATGTGGAGAATCTGACGGAAGAGAAGATAGATGAAATTTTATCGAGCGGTGATTGAAAAACAGGGAGGGAGATGGAACTCGTCCTCACGAAATATTTCCACCTCGATGATTACCGGTTCATCGACACCTATGTAAAGCACGGCGGTTACTCGGCTCTTGAAAAGGCCCTCCGGATGGATACGGATCAGATCATCGAAGAGGTGAAAAAGGCGAGCCTTCGGGGCCGGGGCGGGGCGGGGTTTCCTGCCGGCGTGAAGTGGGGCTTCATGCCGAAGGTGACGGATAAGCCCAAGTTCGTTGTGGTGAACGCCGACGAGAGTGAGCCCGGCACCTTCAAGGACCGGCTCATCATGGAGCGGGGCCCTCACCTGCTCATAGAGGGTATCGCGATAACGTCGTATGCCGTGGGTGCCCACGTCTGCTACATCTACATACGGGGAGAGTTCGTGAGACCGGCACAACTTCTGGAGACCGCCATACAGGAGGCCTACGAGAAGGGCTATCTCGGCAAAGACATCCTCGGCTCCGGATTCGACCTGGACGTTTACGTTCACCGGGGGGCCGGGGCGTATATCTGCGGTGAGGAGACGGGAATGATCGAGTCCATCGAGGGTGAGAAGGGGCAGCCCCGGCTGAAACCGCCCTTCCCTGCCCAGATAGGGGTTTTCGGTGCGCCCACGCTGGTCAACAACGTCGAGACGATCGCCGATATTCCCTACATCATCGAGCACGGTGGAGATGCGTTCAGGGCTCTGGGAACGGAAAAGGACGGCGGTACGAGGCTCTACGGTGTGTCGGGGTTCGTGAACAAGCCGGGGGTTTATGAGCTTCCAGCCGGCACGAACCTCAAGTCGATCATCTACGAGCATTCCGGCGGTATTCTGGACGGAAAGAAGCTGAAGGCGGTGATTCCCGGGGGATCATCCGTGCCCGTCATGAAAGCCGACGAGATAGATGTCCCTGCCGACATGGAGTCGATTGCCGAGGCGGGCTCCATGCTGGGGACCGCCGGGATCATCGTGATTCCCGAGGGGGTGTGCATGGTGAGGCTGCTTTCCATCATCATGACCTTTTATGCCCACGAGTCGTGCGGGAAGTGCACCCCCTGCAGGGAGGGGACGGAGTGGATGCGGATCATCCTTGAAAACATCGAGAGGGGAGAAGGCAAGGAGGGGGATCTCGAGCTGATTCTCGACGTGTGCGACAACATGGAGGGCACGACCATCTGTGCTCTATCGGAAGCCGCGGTCATGCCCGCCGAATCTTTTATCGGGAAGTTCAGGGAGGAGTTCGACTATCACATCAGGGAGAAGAAGTGTCTCGACGGGGAGTTGAAAATTTAGAGACCTATCGTTTCGTGTGAGGGCATGCCGAAAGTTACGTTGAATGGAAAAGAGCTGGAAGTTGAACCGGGGACGACGATCATCGAGGCGGGCGATCGGCTCGGCATTCACATACCCCGGTTCTGTTACCATCCCCACCTCTCGATAGACGGGAACTGCAGGATGTGCCTGGTTAAGATAGAGGGGGTTCAGAAGCTCCTTCCCGCCTGCGCAACCTATGTGGACCACGATATGGTGGTACGCACAGACACCGATGCCGTCAAAAAAGCCGTAAAGGGTGTCCTTGAATTTCTCCTGGTCCACCATCCCATCGACTGCCCGATATGCGACCAGTCGGGAGAGTGCTACCTCCAGGACTACTACGTGCAGTTCGGCCTGTACAAGAGCCGCTTTCCCCTGAAGAACAAGATCCACAAGGTAAAGGTGAAGGACGTGGGCGGTGATATCGTCCTCGATGCGGAGCGTTGCGTGCTCTGCACCAGGTGCATGCGCTTTTTGCGCGAGGTGACGGGGACCGACGAGCTCAACATCTTCGGAAGGGGCTCCCATTCGGAGATCGACATATACAAGGACCAGCCCCTCCGAAACCGGTACACGTGCAACCTCGCCGACATCTGCCCGGTGGGCGCCCTCACGAGCAAGGATTTCCGCTTCCAGTGCCGTGTCTGGTACCTGAAGGAGGGAAAGTCGATCTGCACCGGCTGCGCCACGGGGTGTAACGTTTTCGTCCACTATCACGGGGGGAAAGTCTGGAGGATGAAGCCGAGGTTCAACGAGCATGTGAACGGACCCTGGATGTGCGACATCGGGAGGTTTTCCTACACCGCAGCCAATGACGACAGGATTGAAAAACCCCGGTCGTTGGAGGGGGAAAAGAGCGTTGTCATCGATTGGGACGCGGCGTTTTACACGGCAAACCTGAAGATCGGAGAGGTGAAGCGGGATTTTGGTGCCGGGGCAATAGCCGTGATCGCTTCTCCCCGGTCTTCCAACGAGGAGCTCTACCTCACGAAAAAGCTTGCCTTCGAGGTCATAGGCACTCCCAACCTCGCTTTCACCCCGGCCGTTGTCGCCGATGATTACTCTGACGAGATTCTCGTCAGTAAGGATAAGACCCCCAACTCCAGGGGGGCGGTGGAGCTTCGCATCGGGCCGCAGGACGGCGGCCTCGACTTAGCCGGCATTCTCGATGCCGCGCGGCAGGGAAAGGTAAAGTTGCTGATCGTCATGGGATGCTGCCTGGGAGACCTGGATGATGACGGAGCGGGGAGGGTGGTCTCGGCCGTTGAATACTCCATCAACATTGCCCCCAACGAAAGTGCCGTGTCACAGGCAACCTCACTGGTTCTCCCTTCCGCTTCATTCGTCGAGAGGGGAGGGACGTTCACGAACGAAGCCGGCAGGGTCCAGCGTTTTTACCGCATGTTCCTCCCCAGGTTCCGGGCCAGGGAAGATATCAGGATCCTGGCCGATCTCGGAAGGAGGCTGGGGGCGGACTGGGACTATAAGAACGAGGAGGCGGTCTTCGACGATATGGCTCGTTCCGAGCCCTTTTTCGCCGGACTCGATTACAGGGTCATCGGTGAGAACGGGTCTGAGGCTGGAGGAAGATGATCGTGAAGCTACAGCAAACCTAATTAACCACGCGAGGTTCACATGATACGGGTAAAGAAGATATCGAGGCCGAAAGAGATGACCCTCTCCGAGAGGGTCTACCTTCTCGAGATCGCGAAGGGTCTTTCGGTAACCATAAATCACTTCATCAGCAACCTGTTAAATCCCCGGAAGATCCCCACCATCGATTATCCCGATGTTAAACGGCCCGTACCCGCGCGGTTTCGGGGCAGGCACCGCTTGACGAAGAGGGAAGACGGGAACCCGAAGTGCGTTGCCTGCATGTGCTGCCCGACAATCTGCCCGGCGCTGTGCATCACCATCGAGGCGGGGGAGCACCCGGACCCGAAGATAGAGAAGTACCCGATAAGGTTCGACATCGACATGCTCAGGTGCGTGTTCTGCGGCCTCTGTGTCGAGGCCTGTCCCGTAGACGCTATCAGGATGGACACGGGATGGTATACCATGCCCGAGAAGAGCAGGGACGACCTAGTCTACGACATCGAGATGCTGCTTTCCGACTAGGGCCATCGGCGGCAGATGTCATGAAGAGAACGGACTATTCGCGTGACGAAAGAGCAGTGATCGAAGAGGGCCCCACGCCGGAAGGGTTCCGGCTGCTGAGAAAAACCGTCTACCGCCATTATCGTGACAACGGCAGGGATCTTCCCTGGAGAAAGACGAGAGAGCCCTATCAGATTCTCCTTTCCGAGGTGATGCTCCAACAGACCCAGGTGGACAGGGTGCTTCAAAAATATGAGCGGTTCATCGAGGCGTTCCCCGATTTTCCCTCCCTGGCCGGGGCTTCTCTCAGGGATATCCTCTATCTGTGGCAGGGGCTGGGGTATAACCGCAGGGCCGTGGCGCTCAAAACCATCTCCGAGACGGTCGTTTCGCGGTACAACGGTGAAATCCCGCCCCGCCTGAACGATCTGGTCGCGCTGCCGGGAATAGGACATGCAACCGCATGCGCCGTCCTCGCATTTGCCTTCAACCGGCCCGTCGTTTTCATCGAGACCAACATACGGCGGGTTTTCATACACTTTTTCTTCCGTGGAAGGGAGCGCATAAGGGATGCCGAGATCCTTCCCCTCGTGGACGAGACGCTCGATCGCATCAATCCGCGGGAGTGGTATTACGCCCTCATGGATTACGGGGCCATGCTGAAAAAGCAGGTCCCCAATCCGAACAAAAAAAGCGCCCACTACCAGAGGCACCCCCCCTTCGAGGGTTCGAGCAGGCAGCTTCGCGGGAGGGTGCTTAAGGTTCTGCTCTCCAGGCCAAATGTTACCGAGGAGGAGATGGGAAGCACCTTGAAGGTGGAGCTTCGAAGAATCCGGGAGTGCCTCGATGAGCTGGAGAAGGAAGGGTTTGCGATGAAGAGAGGCAAGAAGTATTCGATACCGTGACGCCTTCCGACCGGGGCAATGGTCAATATGTTTGAATGCCTCTATTCGCTTTTAATTTGCCTAAGTAAAAATCGAATTGCCGGGATGGTCATCTAACCCCTAAATCGGGAACGGGAGCGTGCCTACATGGTCGATTATTTCAGCAGCGTCCTTCACGAAAGCCCCACGATGGTCTACTTCATCATACTCGGCCTCGGATACCTTCTCGGAAAGGTGAGGATAGGAACCTTCGATCTTGGGCCGGTTGCTGGCGTGCTCTTTTTAGGCTTGATCTTCGGTCACTTTGGATATGGGGGCGAGATACCCCTCCAGAGCGTCGGTTTTCTCCTTTTCATCTATTCAGTCGGATTTCAGTCGGGTCCGAAGTTTTTCACCGTGATCAGGCAGGACGGGCTGAAGTACTTCACCCTGGCCCTCGTCATTGCGGGGACCGGTTTTGGTGTGGCCATGGGTCTTTCGAAAGTAATGGGGATGAAGCCCGGGGCATCTGCAGGTATCCTCGCCGGAGGGCTCACCAGCACCCCGACCCTTGCAGCCGCACAGGAGGCCATCCGCACGGGCATGATTGCGCCTCCCGCCGGGTTTTCGGCTGATGATGTTGTCACGAACATTACCACCGGCTACGCCATAACCTACATATTCGGCCTTATCGGTTTGCTTTTTCTCGTCCGTCTGCTTCCGAAGGTTATGGGAATAAGCCTCGTGGACGAGGCTGAGAAACTTGCAACGCGCGACCGCAGGAGGGTTTTGCCCTCTGAGAGAATCGTCACCCGCGCCTACCATATCCTGAGGGGGAGAGTCATCGGGGCCTCGATATCGGAACTTTACGACGCCGTTCCGGGGCTGACGGCAATTTTGAAGATCAAGCGGGACGGTGAGTTCATCGATGTCAGGGGCGATACGGTGATTCAGGCAGGCGACAGGGTTTCGGTGATGGGATACCTGGAGAGGATGAAAGCTGTCC
This sequence comes from Candidatus Deferrimicrobia bacterium, assembly GCA_041563215.1. Taxonomy (GTDB): domain Bacteria; phylum Desulfobacterota; class Deferrimicrobia; order J040; family J040; genus WVXK01. The sequence continues at coordinate 15,014 of JBFFNJ010000009.1, forward strand.
CGGAAAATATCGGTCCCGAGATAACGGACGAGGATCTCCTCGACATACCGACGGAATCGATCCGGGTTGTGGTGACCAGGAAAGGGGCCGTGGGAATGACGGTGACCAGGAAGCTCATTACCGAAAAGTTCGGGTGTATCCTGGAACGGATTCAGCGGCTCGGCATAGAGGTTCCGCTTGATCCAAGCGTCAGGCTCGAGAGGAGCGACGTGCTGTTCCTCTCCGGCCCCAGATCGAATCTGGACCTTGTCGGCGAGGAAATCGGTCACGTGGAGCGCATGATCGACGAGACGGACCTTCTCACCTTCGGCCTGGGTATAGCGGCCGGAATCTTCCTGGGTCAGCTCTCCGTAACCATCGGCGGTATCCAGGTGGGTCTCGGTTCGGCGGGAGGTCTGCTCGCCTCCGGGCTGACTATCGGGTTTCTCCGATCGATCCACCCCACCTTCGGCCGAGTTCCCAGCGCGGCCCGATGGGTATTCATGGAGATGGGGCTCCTCTTCTTCATGGTGGGCGTCGGCCTCAGGGCCGGTCGCGGTATCGTGGAGGCGCTGTATGCTGCTGGACCCACCCTGTTTTTGTCAGGGGTGCTCGTCACGGTGACACCGGTAGTCGCCGGGTTTATCGTGGGCCGTTATGTGCTGAAAATAAACCCCGTCCTCCTCCTGGGCAGCATCACCGGGTCCATGACCAGCGGTGCTGCACTGAGCATCGTGAACAGCGAGGCGAGGAGCCAGGTCCCGGCCCTGGGATATACGGGCGCCTACGCGTTCGCCAACGTCCTGCTCACCGTTGCCGGCAGCGTCATTCTCACCATATGATGCCTTTGTCTCTGTAAGGGACGGGTTGCCAGGGGACGGTCCACTTCCGGAATGGAAAATCGGTAGAAAGTTTGACAGGGAATACTATAATGTCCTTAAACCGGGCATAAAGAGGGAATGGCGGGGCAGGAAGCAACCCGTTTGTGCTCTCACTCTGGATTTCGGAAGGCAAATAATTTCCACGAAATGGAAGGGGGAGGAAACCATGGTGTACCGGATCGGATTTGCGGGGACTGACGGGAGGACGCTCCTTAGCGCGATCGAAACGTCAAAGGCGGTAAGCGAGATATATCACGAGGAGATGATGGGAGTGGTCATGAGGGGCACGCCGAGCATGCCGAAGTTTACCGAGTTAATGGGGTGGCCCGTTGAATTCATCCCGACGAAGGACAACTCGGTGGAGGCCTACGGGGAGGCGATGGTGGAGGCCCTGACGAATGGAACCGTTGACTGCATCGTCCCCATGCCCGAATCGCTTCTTTTCGAAGGGTTGATCGACAGGATAACAGCAGCCGGGGGTGACCTGGCAGATCGCGTCGCCGGCCTGACCGCCGAGGGGTCGTTCATCGAGGCCGACAAGGTCCGGTGCAAGGAGTTCTGCAAAGAGAGGGGTATTCCCGTGGCAGACGAATGGAGCAGCGTGGATGCCCGCGACTACGAAGCGGTGTTGAAGGTGTGCCTGGATTATTTCGACCGCTGCGGCGGGGCGGTCCTCAAGTACCCGTACAGCGCCGAGGGGAAGGGGTCCCGGGTCATTCGAAGCCCCTGGGAGATACGGGAGGTGTACAGCACCCTGATAAACGATTACCGGGACAGGTACAGGCAGATGTTTGGCAAAAAGGAGCCGTGGCCCCTTCTCGTGGAGTCGCTCATGTCGGGAGTGGAGATCAGCTTCACCGTGCTCGTCGATGGGGTCGGCAACTTCCAGATTCTGCCAACGGCCATGGATTACCCCGAGCGCTTTGCGGGACCGGCGGGAAAGGACAATCCCATAACCGGCGGGATGGGCTCCATTTCCCCCCATCCGATCGAGACTGACGAGCTGATCGACATGGCGGCGGAAAAGATCATCAGGCCGGTCGTAGACGGCATGAGGGACATAGGTATCCTTCGGCCCTGCGTCCTCTACCCGGGATGCTTCGTCTCTATCGGCGACGGCATGCGACCCGAAAGGATTCGGGTTTCGGAGATAAACATACGGCCCGGTGAGCCAGAATTCCAGCCCGTTGCGCGCAGGGTCAGGAATCTCGGACCGCTGATAAAGGCCATGTTCGAGGGGAAGCTCGATGCGGTAGCCCCGGAGGTAAGGGGTGACCAGATCTCCATCTGCCTCGCCCTGGTTACGGGGCCGGGGGGGCCGAAGGGACAGAAAGGATATCCCTGGTCACTGACGAAAAATGAGCCCGTTCTGATCGACTACGACTATTTCAGAAAGAAGAATATCCAGATCATACCCTCCGCCATGAGCTGGGATGAGGACGAAGGGGCGTTTAAGTCCGATGGCTCACGCGTGGCTTATCTGAATGCAAACATCACCGCGAAAGCCGATGAATCGGGGAAGGGCAGGGTGGAGGTGGCCGAACGGCTCCAGAAAAGGCTCATGCAGGCGTTTGACAACGACAAGATTCGCGTGGTTCCCCGCGAGAACGAGGCGGGAAACCGATTGGACTTGAGGAGAGACGTGGGCTCCCACTTCCGGATAGCAGAGAGTTCTTTTCTTCGATAGCTTATCCGGTTTTGCAAGCGTGCTGATTAGCGGTGTCCGGAATCGTGCCCTTGGCCCCCACAGGAAAGGGGAAATTCGGTTGCTCAGAAAATGTAGAGGGTAGTGTATGGTGGTGATGAGACGCTCCCTGTCCGTTTTTTTATTTTGCTTTCTTATCCTTGCTCCGGCCTTTTCCCAGGCACGGGGATTCCAGATAACGCCTCACGTGGGGTACCGTTTCGGCGGCGATTTCGAGGACGAGGATACGGGGGAAAAGATCGAGCTCGGGGACGATCCAAGCTACGGGATCACCCTCAATATCGATTACGAGGAGAACACGGAGCTCGAGTTCCTCTACAGCTATCAGGACACGGAGCTCAAACAGGAGGGCCTTTTCACCGGAGAGTCTTTGTTCGGGCTCGACGTCCACTACCTCCAGCTCGGGGGCACCTACTTCTGGGACTCTGAATGGGCTCACCCATTCGTGGCGAGCACGATGGGTGTAACCCTGCTTGACCCCCACCCGGGGGGGCTCGACTCTGAAATAGGCTTTTCCTTGAGCATCGGGGGCGGCGTGAAGCTGTATGCAACCGACCGTTTCGGGCTCAGGCTCGAGGGCCGCGGTTTCGGCAGCTTCTTCGACAGCGGCGGTGCACTGTTTTGCGGCGAAGGGGGGTGCAGGGCCATAATCAAGAGCGACGTGCTCCTGCAGTTCGAATTCAGAGCCGGTATTATAGTCGACTTCTAGGAAGCACTTGAACAATAGCCAATCGGTTGAACCTCACCGTCCGGGGGGAAACTGCTCCAGGATCTTTTCCACTGCTCTCCTGATACGCTCCTCTTTTTTCCGGGGACCTACATCGCTTCTGATCTCCGCCTGGGCCGAGCCCCGCCAGACGAGTTCATTCGATTTCCCGTCGACGATGTCCAGTATCAGCATCCCCTCCTCATATTCCCGGATCTGGACGTCCCGGTACGCCGGGCCGGCGTACCCGCCGCGCCAGCGCCGATGGCCGTATCCGTAGTATCTGTCTACCTCCCGGACATCCAGCCTTCCCCGTATGGCGGCGTGCCAGCCCACGAGGAAATCGGGAGCATCCGCTTCAATCCGGTAACCCTTTCCGCTCAGGACGTCTTCGACAGCGCCCGTAACCCGGAGGGCGACGAGCTTGTTGTATACCCTGGCATCGGCTTCCCGGGGCTGGGACAGCCAGCGGTAGGTCCGGTACTCGCCCATCGCCTGCACCGCCATCGGGTCGTAGTCCGCCCTGATCTTCATTCCGGAGCAGGCGGCCTGGGAGATCGCAACCGTTATGGCGATGAGAATGATGCAGTGTCTTCGAACATTCTTTCCCTTCACAAAAGACCCCTGTTTTGTCGTTACCCTGAGTACTTCCTGTCCTTTAGGATGCTCCAGGCGGGCACTCCGCGTCAATATTTATCGAGACACTGTAGCATGCACGGCACGGTTACGGCGGGCCGGGGCACATGGGCAAACCGTTTATTGGCTCGATTTTCCCTGCAGTTGCCTGTTCAGCCTCTTTTCTATTCTATCCAGGAGCAGCCTCTCCCGGAACGTCGAAGATTCTACCCTCTGGTAATCCGCCTTCAGGATCTTTCCCGTCTCCCGCCGGTATAGCTCCTCGTCCGGCGTAAGGGGCCTGAAGAAACCCTCCTCGTCGGAAACGATTCTCACCTGGGTTTTTCCCCCATCGAGCGGCATTACCCTTACCTTCAGGTTGTACCGGGAAAGGACCGGCGAGTAAGCGTGGCTCTCGGACAGAAGGCGGGGAGATACGTCATAGGTGAACGGTTCGTCCACCGCCACGCGCAAGACCCTGAAGGTTATCCTCGAAGGCCTCTCTTTCATGATATTTGCAATTTCCGATGAGTTCGTTATCTTCCTTCCGTTTGCCTCCTGGATGATGTCGTACGGAAGGAGGCCGGCCTCGTCTGCGGGCTGGCCTTTCGTCACGTGGACAACGTAGACGGTATCGGGGGTTATGTTCGCAAAGAGCGCTCCAATGCCCCAGATTTTTTCCCTTGCCACGAAGAAGGATATTCTCTCTTTTCGTATGAACAGGGGCGTCGTTCCCTGGACCCAGTCGGTCATCAGGATACCCTGCTCCTTGTCGATGGTGACGATGGGGTGGCTTTCAAGCGTCCCGGTTACGGATGCCCAGGTGGTTTTAAAGTCCGCCTCGAAGGTCCTCGAGATGTTGTACCCGCGGGGACTCTTCCGGATGTAGCTGGAGCAGGAAGCGAGTGTGGCGGCCAGGGTAAGAAAGACGAAAACTGGGCGGACTCGGTTCTTCATGATGTTTCCCCGCAGAGCATACCTGGTATTGTCTCCCGAAATAGTTAAAAAAAGCGACTTGTAGAATTTTGCACAAACGCTCAGGAGCTTATCTTCGAGCGCATGTCAGAACCTGTCGGCGCAGACGGTGTCGTAGAGTCTCTCTACGACCGAACCACGCGGGATCTGGAGCCGAAGTGTGTTTACATCCAGACCTTTGTCCTGCATGATGGTGCCGCGCTTGTTGTAGACCTTGTATTTAATCTTGCTGTAGGTTCTCCTCGCGCAGTCTATCTCGGCCAACCCGACGGCGTAATCTCTCTGACCGGAATCAAGGTAGACTTTCCGCACCCAGACATTTTGCACGACCCTCCCCGGAACGCTTTTTTTGTCCTTTGCGTAATAGAAAGCCGCTTTGTCCGTTTTTTCCAGCAGTGTCCAGTCTGCCCCCTCTGCTGCAAAATACCCGCAGAGGGCAACTGAGGCGACCAGCAAGATGGTAATTGCTCTTCTCTTTGCTTCCATGATCTCCCCCTTGGTTCTATATTATAATGGAATTCGAGGTCGTTGGGAAAACAGTCGCAAGGGAATCTAAATATCATAGCCCGACCGTTCTCTGCTTGAGCATGCAGGCCTTTGACCGGATTTGCTGAAGAACAGAAAAAGAGGAGGAGGAAAATGAGGAAGTCGAAAATTCTTGTTGTGCTCTCTCTGGTTCTGTCAGTGGCTATCTTTGGAGGATGTGCCCACACAACGTCCGGGGTTGGAAAAACGAGTGTGTCTCCCGTTCTCGACAGGATCCTGGACAGGGAGGAGCTCGTGGTGGGCATGGCGGGAAACATGCCTCCCCTGAACATGACGACCAAGGAGGGTGAGATCATCGGCCTGGAGCCGGAGCTCGCCAGGTACATGGCAGCCGGTATGGGGGTGGGGCTCAGGATCGAGACGATGCCCTTTGCAGAGCTTCTTCCGGCCCTCTTGGCGGAGAAGATTGACATGATCCTCTCCGGCATGACCATAACGCCCGAGCGCAACCTGGGCGTTGCCTTCGTCGGCCCCTACTACGTCACGGGAAAGGCATTTCTCACGAAAATCGAAACTATCGCTTCTGCAGAGGAAACCTCCGAAGTTGACACCCCGGATATTACCCTGGTTGCCCTTGCAGGCTCCACGAGCGAGTATTTCGCCGAGGATGCCATCCCCAGGGCGAAGCTCGTGACCGCCGAGAGCTATGACCAGGCGGTTAAGATGGTGATGCAGGGGGAAGCGGACGCCATGATCGCAGATTACGAAATATGCGCCGTGTCTGTGCTCCGCCACCCCGAGCAGGGTTTCGTCTCGATCTTTACGCGGCTCACCTATGAGCCGATCGGTATCGCCCTGCCTGCGGGCGACCCCCACCTGATAAACTGGGTGGAGAACTTTCTGGGAAACCTCGATGGAAGCGGAAGGCTGGAAATTCTCGTGGAGAGCTGGCTCGAGGACGGGTCATGGCTCGAGCGGCTTCCCGGCCCACAGAAACAGGGGGAATAATCCTCGTCTTCCCTGCTAAAGGCACACGATCAGGTAGAGCAGGTTTATCGGCGTGTTCGGGTTTACGGGAATCCACCGGGTTGCCTCCGCCTCCGACCGCTTCGTAACCTCCCCCGTCCTGTCGTGGCGGATTATCGATTCGGGGAAATAGGCCTTCTTAGAACAGTCGATCTTCACCGATGAGGTGCTGAAACCGGGAGGTCCGGGAAGACTTCAACCGGACGCGAACGGTGTCCTTCGATACTCTCTCTATGCTCTCCCTGCCGTAGTAAATGGAGGAGCCATCGATTGCGTCTGTCAGGTATTTCCATTCCTCACCCGTCGCATCGAGGGGGTTCCACAGGGATATGAAAGCGGAAAACCCGCAGGCAAGCACCGGCCAGATTCTCCTCCTTTTCTTTTTCACCGGTTTTCTCCATCACCTCTGTATACGGGAGAGTCCGCGCTGCCCTTCACTCTTCGAACTCGTGGCGGAGGGTTTTCCCCGAACCCATCATGACGCTCACCGGACGGAGCTCATCCACGTTCTCGCATACGATTTTGATCGCCGACGCTATGGGAATGGAAAGGATCGCCCCGACGATACCCCAGAGCCATCCCCAGAATGCGAGAGAGAGCAGCACGACCACGGAACTCAGGTTCAGCTCATCCCCCATTACTTTCGGCCCGATTCCGCTGCCGATGACCATCTGGATCCCCAGGATCGCTATCATCGTGATGATACCGGGGAGTATGGCGGGATAGAACTGGACCAGCGCAAGGATAATTGGCGGGATCGATGCAATGATGGAGCCGACGGTGGGTATGAAGTTGAGGAAAAATGCCAGGACCCCCCAGGTAACGGCGAAATCGACGCCGATCACCGCAAGGGCGAGCCAGATGAGCACACCCGTGGCGGAGGAGAGCATGAACTGGATCGCCAGGTATCGGGTGATCTGCGAGGAGGCGGAGGAGAGAACTTGAGAAAACCGCTCTCCCTGCTCCTGTTTGAACGCTTTTTTGATCTTGAACTTGAAATAGGGTTTCCCGCCCAGCAAAAATATCAGGAATATTATCACCATCACCAGGTTTGATATCACCGACACGAGGGACCCGGTAAGGTTCAGGAGAAATCTGCCGACCGTTTTTCCCCAGTCAAATTCCGCCAGGGGGTTCGTCTTCAGGTCCAGTTTGCCGTGCAGGGCCCCGGTAATCTCGGTGAAGCGTGCCTGATATTTCGGAAACGCCTCGGTGAAGGCCGACACGCGCCCGAAAATGAAAATGGCTCCCAGGTAGCAAATGCCGAAGAAAAAAACGAGAACGATGAATATGGCCAGGCCCCTTGGCACTTTCTTCCTGGCCATGAACTCGACGGTCGGATTCATGATGTAGGAGAGGAACCAGGCGATTACCAGGGGAAGGATCACTGGCTGAAGATACTTCAGAACCACGCCTGCCGCAACGAGCGCCAATATCCCTAAAAGAAACAGTGGTACTTTTCTGTCATCCATACTAAAGGGCCGCCTTGAAACCAAAAATACAGGTCTATTTTTAATCGCTTATGCTGCTGCCAGATTTCATTGTACAGAGTCAGCGGACAGTTGACAATCATCTCGCGATAGACGGGCAGGGCGACCGGGAGTGGTCACTCGAGATCGGCTGGAGATGGTTCTTCTGATTCGGGTGTGGGTATTTACAGGGGTTAGTAATTTGCGGTGATAAAAGAATTAGTCCACGGGAAGTGCAACGCTACTGACGATGGATTAATCCCATGTTATAACCATTTGATGAACAAGTTTAGTGACGGATTTTTGTAGGGAGGTACTCTGTGATGAGAAAAGTAAAACTTGTTGGAATTGCTGGGCTCGTAGCATTTGCTGGGGCAGCGCTCTTTCTGTGGGGCCAGCACACAGGGCGGACAGGGAAAGACATTGAACTCGTGAGCGAGGCGGAAGCGGCGGGTGGCGTCGTCAAAGACCCGACTGGCACTGCACCGGACCGCTACGTCTACTACCCGGGTACGGAACCGCTGGCGAAGGATGAGATCCGCTTGATCGCCTGTGGCACCGGAATGCCGTCGGCACGCCACGGACAGGCGGCAACCTGCTGGCTCGTCGAACTCGGCAACGGCGAAAAGTTTCTCTTCGACATCGGAACCGGATCCATGGCAAACGTGGCGGCGCTGATGATTCCCTATGACATGCTTGATAAAGTTTTTCTTACCCACCTGCACACCGACCACATGGGCGACATTGACGCCCTCTGGGCGGGCGGCTGGACCGCGGGCCGGACCAAATCTTTGAGGGTATGGGGGCCAAGCGGAGCAAGGCCCGACATGGGTACCAAGTACTCGATGGAACATTTCATGAAGTTCGCTAATTGGGATTTCATGACCCGCGCGGTAGCTATCAGCCCGGTTCCCGGAACCATTACCGTCAACGAATTCGACTACAAGGGCGAGAACCAGGTCGTCTACCAGGAGAAGGGGGTCTCTATCCGGTCCTGGCCGGCTGCACACTCGGGCGATGGGCCCGTGAGTTACTCGCTGGAGTACGCCGGGATGAAGATCGTCATCGGTGGCGACACTTTCCCCAACAAGTGGTTCATCGAGTATGCAAAGGGTGCGGACCTCGTCATCCACGAGTGCTTCCCTGGCCCTGAAAATTTCGTCAAGCTCTACAACCAGCCTCCGCAGCTCGCCTGGCGGGCCTGCTGTGCCTTCCACACTTCGGGTCAGGCATTCGGCAAGGTCATGAGCACGATCAAACCACGCCATGCCGTTGCCTATCACTTTTTCAACGAGGAGGCCACTCGCTACGACCTTTATGATAACGTTCGCGAGACTTATACCGGCCCCCTGTCCATGGCGACTGACCTAATGGTGTGGAACATCACGAAGGATAAGATTACCGAGCGCATGGCGGTGGCCACAGATGAAGCCTGGGCGGTCCCGGGCGAGGGAATGCAGCCGCCGCCGGAAAAGGGACGCCCCTCCGAGTATACGCCGTTTATCCTCGAAGGCCGATGGGACGAGGGTGTCCAGCCGGTACAGAAGGAAATGCTGGACAAGCATATGGAAAAATACAACCTGCAGGACCAGGACTGGCGCAAGCAGATGATGAAGAAAAAGAAATAGGGACAAGAAAAAAAGGGCCTGACCCCAAGGAAGTTGGGGTCAGGTCTGCTCATTTGACAAGCAGAACATCAGAGGATCAGAAAACAGAGAGCAGAAAGCAGAGAAATC
>JBFFNJ010000010.1:0-22167 GCA_041563215.1 Candidatus Deferrimicrobia bacterium
CACGGGCGCCGCGTACTCCTGCCGCGCCACGTCTTACCCGACTCTTTCCCGATACGAACTCTGCAACCAGCTCCTCTGTCCTGTTTCCCACCACCATGACAGAGGGTGATGTAAAAGGGGGAAAGAAAAACCCTCTCTCGTATCGGGTACATAGAGCTACCGTTCCATAATTTCCTGAAGATGACCAAACTTGATTCCCTCGGCATACTCCTTGAGGAGGTCGGCCGATCCTATCCGATAGCCCCGGACGGAAATGAGGACCTTTTTCCTGAACACGAGCTTGAGCTCCCCCTCCCGGGTAGCGGGGTCGTAGAACAGGTTCGCCCTGTTCCCCCCGACCCGGACAGGTTCGGATTCGGGCGAGAAGATAAGTGGGTTGTCTATCACCGCGAAAATGCCCTGAAGAAAGGGATTGTCCATGTACACATCGATGACCACCTTCGCCCCCCCCTTGGTGTATTCGCGGCTCGCCTGCATCCCTCCCCCGAGATATGCAGAGGAAGCGCCCGTTATGTCCACCTCTTTTTCTTCCCATCCCGGGAGGGCGCCGGGAAAGACAGCTTTCAGCCGCTCGCTCTTTTTCCTCCGGACAAGCTGGATCGCAAATTCCAGCTCCCTGATCGTTTCGTTATAATCACCGCTCTTGTACAGCTTCTGTGCCTCGCCTATCGTGTCCTCCACGTCGTCGGCATGCAACGGCGAAGGAAAGTGCGGGAAAACGAGCAGAGAAACCACCACGAGCGCGACCGCCGTGGACCACCTTCCGGCCATGATACCCCCCTTCAATCCCTTTTATCTCTGAGACGCTTCCTGATTCTATTTTATTGAAAAGTTTTTCTCCGGAAAAGAACAGATCCCGGGGAGAGCAGGAGGGTCACTCCCCGAGATAGGAGAGCACCTGGTTGGCCGTGTCCCGGGAATTTCTCACGCAGTCATTCAAGCCGATGCCCTCGTAGGCGTTGTTGTTGAGGAACAGCCCGCCCACCTCGCGGAGCCGGTCTCTTATCCTTCCCATCCGTGAAGGATGGCTGACGGGGTACTGTGGTATTCCCATCTCGTGCCGGTAAACCCTTGAAAAGACATGGTCATCCTTTATCCCGAGAATGTCCTCCACTTCCTCTTTCATTATACCGAGAAGCTCTTCCTCCGGGCGGAAGGCAAGCTCAGGGCTCCTCGCACCCCCGATCATCCCCCTGATGAGGGCGTGGCCTTCGGGGGCCCGGTTCGAGAAAATACTCGAATCGAAGAGTATCCCCAGCACCCTCCTGCCTTCACGGCGGGGCACGAGAAATCCGAAGGCATCGAGCACCCGGCTGTACTCCCTCTTCTCGAAACCCAGGGCCACCGTCGCTATCGGGGCGTAGGATATGTCCCCGATCAGGTCAGAAAGCTCCCCGTCTACGTCGCTTACGAGGGGAGAGGCGTTGTATGCGGGGGCGGCTACCACCACGGCGTCCCCGGCCTCCTCTAAATCCTGGCCGCGGCAGATATACTCGACGACGAAGGTCCTCCCCTCCCCCCTGCGCACCTTCACCACGTTGCAGTCCCGGCGGAGGGAAAAAGCGCTCCTGCTCACGATCTCCTCGATCAGGGACGTGACACCCCCCATGAAGGACATGAGCACGCCCCCGGGTCCGGCCGGGCCTCCCGCCGCCGTAACCCCCATCCTCCTGCGCTCCCGCATCTTTCCCACCATCCCCTTCACGAGGCCCCCGTACTCCCTCTCGAGGGCATACACGAGGGGAAAACAGCTCTTCAAGCTCATCTTTTCGGGATTCCCCGCGTAGACGCCCGCCGCCATCGGTTCGATGAGCAGCTCGGCCGCCTCTGCGCCGAGCCTCCTCTTTGCAAAGGCAAAAAGGGATTCCTCTGCGCCGTCCCTCTTTGCAGGAACAAAGGGCTCCATGGCAACGCGGAACCTCCCCTTCAGGGAGAGAATATCGGAAGCGAAGAACTCCCCCGGCGACTCGGGAAGCTTCTTGAGGCGCCCATCGACGAACACATACCGCTTCCGGGAGGAGTCGGAGCTCGCAAGGAGCAGGTCATCGATACAGAGGCTGCCGCACAGATCGAGGGTTTCCGGCTTGTTCGTGAGAAAACCGTTGGGGCCCCACTCCACGGTGAAACCATCCTCGTGGAAGGTCTTCATCTTCCCCCCCGGCTCTGCCTCCTTTTCCAGCACGACGACGGAGAGATCAGCTCCCTTCTCATCGGCAAATCGCTTTACGTAATATGCCGTTGCAAGCCCGGAGATCCCGCCGCCCACGATGACAACCCTCTTCATTTTCCAGCCCCTGTCCCCGTCGAGGAGGCGGCTGTGTCGAGGAGGTGGCTGAGCACCGCGTCGCCGAGGGCGCTTATGAACAGATCGCATTCGTTCAGGGAATCTGTCCTGATGAAGTTGAGACCGATCTCTTCCGCCATTTCCCTGAACAGCACGTCCATCTCATAGAGAGTCTCGAGGTGATCGGACACGAAGCTGATCGGGACCATGACGAGGTTGTCGAACCACGACTCCCTAACGAGCCGGATCGTTTCTTCCGTTCCCGGCTCCAGCCAGCCCTTCCCGACCCGCGACTGAAAGGAGAGGTAGTGGGTCAAATGGGAAAACCCTTCCATGACAAGCTTGACCGTTTTCTCAACCTGCTTCAGATAGGGGTCCCCCTCCTCGATGACCTTTTTCGGAAGGCCATGGGCGGAGAAAACCACCGTCGTCTTCTCCACGGGAAGCCCCCCTATGGCGCGGGTAATCTTCTCCCGTATCGACGCGATGTACCCGGGGTGGTCGTGGAAATCCTCGATCGTGACAAAGGGGACGGAAACGCCTTCCTTCCGAAGGCATCGGGTAAGATCCCGGAGGGAGGATCCCGTCGTCGTCCTGCTGTAGTGGGGGTAGAGAGGCAGGGCAACGATCCTGGAAGGTGCGTGCTCCATCGCTTCCCTGACGGCATCACGCGTGAAGGGATACCAGTACCTCATTCCCACGTGTACGGAATAGATATCCTCGCCCTCCTCGTTCAGGTATCTTTCGAGCAGGGCTGCCTGCCTCTGCGTTATCCGGTTCAGCGGCGAACCGCCGCCCATCATCTCGTACAGGGGCCGGACCTTCCTCGTCCGTATCCCGGACACGATATAGGCAAAGAGCGTCTGCGTGATGATGCCCCCCGGGATCGGTATGATATCCCTGTCCCGCATGAGGTTGAAAAGAAAGGGGCGAATGGCGCTCAGCGTATCCGGCCCGCCCATGTAGAGAAGAATAACGGCCGTCTTTTTCCTATCACCTGGGTTCATTTTCCGTTCTTCTGCCGTGCTTGTGAACCGCCTCGACAAGGGCCTGCGCGTGCCGGACATCGGTGGGGGGGAGGATCCCGTGGCCGAGGTTGAATATGTGCCCTGCAGCGCTCTTCCCCCTCCTGATGATATCTGCGGCGATCTCCTCGATCTTCTCGACGGGGTGAAACAGTGCCGTGGGATCCATGTTTCCCTGGACGATCGCATTTTCCCCCAGAATTGCAGCTCCCTCGTCGATATGAATCCGCCAGTCAAGCCCGTAGACATCGGCACCGAGCTCACGAATCACGGGCAGAAGGGTTGCGGATTCATTGGCAAAATGGATCACGGGTACCCCTTCCCGGTTCAGGTTGCCGATGATTTCCTGCGTGTAGGGAAACACGTACTTCCGGTAATCCTCCGGGGTGAGGATTCCCGCCCAGGTATCGAATACCTGGACTACCTGCGCCCCCGCCTCGATCTGGGCATTCAGGTAATCGATGACGGTCTTCGTAATTTTCTTCATCAGCTTCCGGTAGACATCGGGTGCCTGGTACATCAGCATCTTCAGCTTTATGAAGTTTTTCGATCCCCCGCCCTCGACGATGTAGGATGCCAGGGTGAAGGGGGCTCCCGAGAAACCGATAAGGGGAACCCTCCCCTCGAGCTCCTTGCGGAGCAACCGGATCGCTTCCATGACAAACCCCGTCTTTTCAACGGGGTCGGGGACGATCAGCTTTTCCACGTCCCGCGCCGTCTCGATGGTGAAATCGAGCACGGGACCCGTCCCGTCTATGAAGTCGAGCTTCACGCCCATCGCCTCGACGGGAATGAGGATGTCGCAAAACAGGATGGCCGCATCAACCTTCAGGATATCGATGGGAAGGAGGGTCACCTCCGTTGCCAGCTCCGGGCTCTTGCACATCTCCAGGAACGTGTGTTTCCCCCGGATCTTTTTGTACTGGGACATGTACCTTCCCGCCTGCCGCATTATCCACACGGGGACCGTGTCTGCCCTCTCCCCCCTGCACACTTTCATGAAGCGGTATTCGCTCGGTTTCATCGGTATTTATGCTCCTTTTCCATTTTTCTGGATACCATAAACAGACCACCGAAGAAATGCAACCACTAAAACAGCGCTTACGTTGTGATTCGGATCGAGGATTTCAGAAAAACCGGAGACTCCGAAACCCTTCACCCCGGAACTATGATCCGCAAACTATAAACCGGGACCTTTTCTGTCACTTACCTTCGCCTCTTTCTGTTTGCGCATTCTCAACGGGACGTAATCGCAGAAAGGTTCCTCTGCAAGGTAATCCTCATACACCGCGTCGGCCCGGGCCCTGCACCCGCCGCAGACCTTCAGGTACTCACAGGAGCCACACCGGTCCTTGTACGAGGAGAAATCCCGGAGCTTCTGGAAGAGCTCCGAGTGCTCCCATATCTCCTTGAAGGACTTCTCCGTGACATTGCCGGCGAACACGGGGAAATAGCTGCAGGGCTGCACGTTCCCCCTGCAGTCGATGAAGGCGATGGTCTGCGCGCATATGCATCCCTTGCCCCCCCCCGTGGAAAACTTGAGAGAGCGGCGCTGGAACTTTACCCCCTCCTCTTTTGCCTTTTGCATGACGATCCGGTAGTAGTGGGGGGCGCAGGTGGGACGGACGAGCATTTCCGTCTCGTTCTTCTCCATCTCGTAGTGCCAGTTGAGGATATCCTCGTAATCCTCCTTTGAAATGAGTTCGCCCATGATCTCCTCGCCTCGGCCCGTCGGGACGATCATGAACATGTACCACGCCGTCGCCCCCAATTTCTTCGCGAGCCGATAGGTGTTCGCGATTTCGTGCTGATTTCTCTTCGTAAAGGAGGAGTTGACGATAAACTCGATATCGTGGTCTCTGAAATAGGACGCGGCCCGCAGGGTGCCCGCGAATGCGCCGGGCTGATTCCTGAAGTCGTCGTGGACCTGTTCCGTAGAACCGTCGAGGCTGAGGGATACGATCCGGATGCCCGATGCCTTGATTTTCCTGCACACCTCGTCGTCCACGAGGACCCCGTTGGTGGCAAGGCACATGCGCAGCCCCTTCTGCGTCCCGTACGCCGCTATCTCGAAAAGATCCTTGCGCAGGAGGGGCTCTCCACCGGAGAGAACCAGAACGGGGCTGCAAAAGGAGGTGATATCATCGATCAGCGCCTTCGCCCCTTCCGTGTCGAAGACGCTCTCGAACGAGGACATGGAGGAAGCGGACCTGCAATGAACGCAGTTGAGGTTGCACTTTCCCGTGATTTCCAGGGCCAACCACTTCGGAACGAACTCCATTTCAAAAGCTCCTTTGATGACGTTGGTATGAAACGCTCAGTCTATTATACTTTATAAAGATGAGCCGGGATCGATATATCGAACCGAAAAGCAGAGCGGGTCAGGCTCGACGTGGCAGGGAACTGTTTCCGATTTCTGATTTATCCTGATCCCGGGAGCCCCTGGCTTCGCGGGCGCCGTCACTCTATCCTTACCGCTATCCCCCTCCTTTCGAAGCGCTCGAAGAGATACTCGGAAAAGGTTTTCAGGGAGATGCCGAAATCTTCAACAAATGCTTTGTTGTCCCCGACCGAACCCTTGGTGAGCATGTAGAGCTGGTCGTAGGTGAGGGGAAAAAAGCTGAACCGCTCTAGAAGGATGACGAACGGGTTTATCAGGGGAAGGGGGAGGTTGATCGAACGGCGCCTCCTTCCCATGGCACGGAGGATCTCTGCCAGTATCTCCCGGTAGGTGAAAACCTCGGGGCCCGTCACGGTATATACCCTGTTGACCGCCTCCTCCGTAACCAGTGCCCGGGAGAAAGCCGTCACCACGTCACCCACGAAAACCGGCTGGAGGGGGTACGTGCCATCTCCGGGTATAACAGCGAAGGGTGACTGTTTTATGAGGGACACCAGGGTATTTACGAATCCGTCTCCATCGCCGAAAACGACGGAGGGGCGAAAGATCGTGTAGTGAAAATCGCGGTCGATCAGGTACTGGTCCGCCTTCCACTTGGTGCGGAAGTATTCCGTCTTCTCATCCCAGTCGGCACCGAGGGCGCTCATCTGAAGAAAGCGACTCACCCCCTTTTCCCGCGCAGCATCGGCGATATTCTTCGTGGCGTTGAAGTGCAGCTTTTCAAAGGTCACCCCCCTGGATGGGAAATCCCGTATGATACCGATAAGATTGATAATGGCATCGCACCCGGCAACACCCTGAAGCAGCTCGCCCACGTCAAAGGCATCCCCCTCGACCCGCTCGACGTGATCCCTTACCTCCCGGGGAATCCGGTTCATCGAACCCTTGCGAACGAGCATCCGGACATCGTGACCGTCGTCCTTCAGCTTTTTTACGAGATGGCCTCCGATAAATCCGGTACCCCCCGCCACGAAGACACGCATCATGCACCTCCTCTGGTATCCCCCTGACTATTCACCATTATAAAATATTTATCATATATCCGATACGGCAAAGAGCGCCGCCCGTCTTTTCGCCCTAAATGGTAGCCAAGTTAATCAATCAATTAATTATTTTTAAGAACCCATGGATTTTTCCTTTACAAACCAGATAAACCGCTGTAGAATATACACTAGTTCCCCAAGAAAGACGGGAGGGATCTCAATCCCTCCCCCCTCCTCCCAGAAAAGTCCGGCCCCCCCGCCGGACTTTTCATTTTAAATAGACTTTAAAATCAGTATTTTATACTTAGCCCCGTGGGCGGGCGGAAAGCGCGGTGGTTTCCCCTGTGATTAATCGTACGTTTAACAGGCAGGGCAACACCTGCTTGATGAATTTCTCCACTTTGCTATAATGAAATCCGGAAAGATAATTTGAGCGGTGCACTGGCTGCAACCTCTCAGGGGAGGGGAAACCGAATGCCTACCTACTCTTACACCTGTAACAAGTGTGGAAACGAGTTCGAACTCGTACTCTCGTTCAGAGAGTTCGAAGAGGGGGAACTGGCCCGCTGCCCTGCGTGCGGAAGCAAGGATATCACGCAGAACCTGACGCTGTTCTACGGTAAGACGTCCAAAAAATCGTGACCCTTCTCTTATCTGCAGTTTTCACGCCGACAGGCCCGTTGTTGCCCGGTCGGGGAGAGGGGCGTACCGTTATTCCCGGCAGAGAGAAGGCGTTTAGAGCACACCCGCCTCTTTCAAGTCCTTCTCGAAGGTAAGGGGATTGAAATTGTCCCCGATGACCGTGTGCCCCTCGATGTCTAAGGTTGGAACCACCTTGATGCCATCGTTGAGCTTTATCACCACGGCTGCCGCATCGGGCTGCTTTTCGATGTCAACCTCCTCGTACTCGATCCCGTTTGACTGGAGAAACTTCTTTGCAGCCCGGCAGTCGGGACACCAGCTCGTCGAATACATGATTATTTTTTTCGCCATCGAGCCAATCTCCACTTGATTCAACCGGCCCGTTATTGAAACCCAAAAGCATGATCAGGACAATTTTATCGCTACTGTATCACGAACGCCCACTCACCGGCCCGGGCATCCTCTCATCAGAGCGGCGTTATCCCCTCGAGGGGGATGCCCCACAAGCGAATTTCCTTGAAGGAATTCCTCTCCTCGTAGCTCTTCTCGATGATATCCGCCACCTTCACGGGATCGTCCGTGACGTGGAAGAGGTCGAGATCCTCTTTCACGACGGTTCCCGCCTCCACCATCGTCTTCCTCATCCACTTCAGCAGGCCCCTCCAGTAATCGGTACCCACGACCACGACGGGAAACCTGTCTATCTTCTCCGTCTGCATCAGGGTAAGGGACTCGAAAAACTCATCGAGGGTCCCGAACCCTCCCGGCATGATGACGTATCCCACGGCGTATTTCACGAACATGACCTTTCTCGCGAAAAAGTGCTTGAAGTGAAGGGATTTGTTCTGATACGTGTTTTGCACCTGCTCGATCGGCATTTCGATGTTGAGCCCTATCGACAGGCCCTTGCCCCTGCTCGCACCCTTGTTCGCCGCCTCCATTATGCCGGGTCCGCCGCCGGAAATGATCGCGAAGCCCCTTTTCGAGAGCAGTTCCGCTATTTTCACCGTCTTTTTATAGTAAGGATCCCTGCTCTTCATCCGGGAACTGCCAAATATCGAAACAGCCGGCCCCACGTTGCGCAAAGACTCGAACCCTTCCACGAATTCGCTCATGATCCTGAAGACACGCCACGTTTCATTTCCCACGCGATCCTCTTTCATTCGATACACCCCCTGATCGATGAGAGTTGTTCGACACCCTCCTTCTCTTTCGACCCTTTTTCGTGCCGCCTTGAGAGGGCCCGTTATTTTATCCGGTAAGAAAGGCAAGCACCTTCTCGTTGAACTCCTCCCACCTCTCGGCGAAGAGCCGGTGGGGGGCACCCGCGAGGAATTTTAGGCTCGCCCCGGGGATGTTCTCCGCGAGTATCTCGGAGTTCTCAGGCAAAATCAGCCTGTCCGCGTCCCCGGTTATGACGAGGGTCTCCGCCCGGATCCTGGAAAGATCGTGATAGGAGGCGTGAGTAGAGATCGCTGCAAGCTGTGCCATATACCCTTCCATATTCTGCTTCCTGTCGAGGGCATAGCGGATAAAGCGATCCACCTCGGGATCATTTCGTTCGATAAAGCCAGGGGTGTAGAGGTAGGGGAGCATATCCCTGAGCGATCCCTCCGGGTCACTCTCGTTATAGGACCGGAAAACTTCCATGGCCTCAGGGGATGGCTTGACCGAGTGCTCCCCTCCAACACCCGTGCAGGCCAGGACGAGCCGGTCAACAACATCCGGATAGAGGATGGCCACCTTCTGGGCTATCAATCCCCCCATCGAGACGCCGAGGAGGCTTGCCCTTTCTATCCCGAGATAGGCGAGAAGGTCCCGGACATCTCCTGCCATCTGGTCCGTCGTGTAAGGGCCGGGGGGCGCATCGCTCATCCCGCACCCCCTGTTATCAAAGAGGACGACCCGGAAGTGCTGCCGGAATGCGGGGACCTGGTAGAGCCATTCCCGGTGATCGGAGCCGAGACCGTTTATCATGACCAGGCTCCGATCCATCCCGTCACCGTATGTCTCGTAGTAGATCGTGAGCCCGGAGAGAGAGGCAAGCGGCATCGCTACGCTCTCCTTTGCTTTTCCCAGACACGGGGCATACAATAAACTTACCCCAACAAACAGGGAAAAATAAATGGATTCTTTCGTGCTGAAGAAGATTATCGACGAGCTCAGGGAAATACTGCCCGGGTCCCTCGTGTCGAAGGTCTACCAGCCGGGCAAGAGGGAAATTCTCCTCGAGCTCTGGAAGCCCGGCGGCGGCTGCCGCCTCCTGATCTCGGCACATCCCCACCTCTGCTCGGCCCACATAACCGTAAAGGAGTTCGAAAATCCCCTGTCACCACCCAGGTTTTGCCAGTCCCTCAGGAAGCACCTGAGCGGGGCCCGCATCAGGGACATCGAGCTGACCGAATTCGAACGGGCCTTCACGGTGACGTTTCAGGCAAGGGGCGAAGGCGGCGAGGCACAACATTACCGCCTCGTGGCCGAGCTGTTCGGAAGGCATTCGAACATTATCCTTCTCGATGAAAACGGGACCATCTTAAACGCATTGAAAATCGTCACGGAAAGAGATTCAAGCGTCCGGGAGGTCGCATCGGGGATCTCCTACCGCCCTCTCCCCCCCCTTCCCAAAACCTTCCTTCCCGGCGTGACCATCGAAACGTGCCGGCAGATTCTAGCCGACAGCTGGGACGGTATCCCGCAGGCAATAATGAGAAGCGTCCACGGGATCCCCAGAGAGATAGCATCCCAGATCGCGATTGGCGAGGAGGCGGACGGAAAGGCGTTGCTCGACGCTTTCGGAGAAATCATCCGCGCCTACAGGGAGGGGAGCTACCGGGTGGGCTTGAGGAGGGAGAAAAAAGACAGGACAACCCTCCTTCCCGTTATCGCCGGGGCGCTTATCCCGGGGGAAATAGAGTATTTCGACTCTGCCAACGAAGCAGCGGATACTTTTTTTCACGACTCCTTCCTGCGGGAGCAGCTTTTCTCATTGAAAAACAAGCTTTTATCGGTCCTGCGGAAGAGGAGGAAAAGAGAGGAGAAAAAGAAAGAGAGGGTCAACGAGGACATCCGGAAGCTGGAGTCGCTCAAAGAGTTCGGCGTGAAAGGCGAGCTTTTGAAGCAATCCCTCCACGTGTTGAAAAAGGGACAGAAAGAGTTTTCCGCGCCCGATTTTTCGACAACGCCTCCCCGGCGGGTGACGATAGAGCTCGACCCGTCCCTTACGCCCGTGGAAAATATGAACCGGTATTTCCGGCTCTACAAGAAGGGGCAGCGGGGGATCTCCATGAAGACGGGATTGCTCCCCCGGATAGAGGAGGAAATCAGATACCTGAGCGGGATGCAGTACTATGTGGAGGAGGCCCAGACAATCGATGACCTTTTGCACCTCGAGAGGGAGATGACCGAATCGGGATACATGAGACGGAGGGCCATGAAGGAAAGGAAAAGAGAGAGAAAGGGAAAAAGGGAGTCTTCCGCCGTGCACGTGGAGAAAAAGCACATAGGGGATTTCACCGTTTACATCGGAAAGAACAACAGGGGCAATGACCACATCGTGAAGAATATTGCGAAGCCCGGGGACCTGTGGCTCCACGCCAGGCATCATCCGGGAAGCCACGTGCTCATCAAGAAACCGCAAACAGGGGAAATACCCCCCGATCTGATCCGCATCTCCGGGGCGGAAGCCGCTAGGAGAAGCGGGGGAGCCCGTGCCGCTAAAGTGGAGATCTTCTTGGCGGATGCAAAATACGTAAGCAAGATTCCGGGCCAGAGGCCGGGGATGGTTCGGGTCAGGCGGTACCGGACCATCATGGCGGAGACAGGAAACGGGAGCCCTGAGTATCAAGGCTAAAAGGGGAGGGGGAAAGCGGCTGTGCTGCCAGACGGTAATGCGGAATTCGGAATGCGGAATGCGGAATATAAACAGTTCAGAGTTTAGAGTTTAGAGTTCAAATCCGGATAGGCGTAAGGAGCGAGTGGGTAGGGGAGAGTGGTTGTTATACGACTTTTTCCTCCTTACTCTCGACTCCCATCTTCGTACATGACGGTAATGCGGAATTCGGAATGCGGAATGAAAACCCAACTCTAAACTCTAAACTCGAAACTCGAAACTGGCTTCCCGGGACTCGGGACTAGCGAATCCATCCTTCACAATCTACAGTTCATGGTAATTCGGAATGCGGAATACCGGCTGTGCATGTGGGGCTGCTATCCGGGTTCGGCGGTGGACTCTTTACCGCTCTCTCTCTTTTTTGATGAACCGGTTCGTGATGGGCATCCGCCGGTCCTTTCCGAGGCCCCGCTGAGAAATCCTCACACCGGGAGGGGCCTGCCGTCTCTTGTACTCGTTTGTGTCCACCATGGCCACGACCTTCTTTACCGTCGCCGGGGAAAATCCCTGCCGCACGATCTCGTCGATCCCGCAGTCCTCCTCGATATATTTCATCAGGATGGGATCCAAAACCTCGTAGGGTGGAAGTGAGTCGGTGTCCTTCTGCCCGTCCCGAAGCTCTGCCGACGGCTCTTTGGTGAATACCCGTTCGGGAATCACCTCTTTTTTCATATCTTCGTTATGGTAGCGTGCGACCCGGTACACCACCGTCTTGTAGACGTCCTTGATCACGGCAAAGCCGCCTGCCATGTCGCCGTAGAGAGTCGCGTAGCCTACGCTCAACTCGCTCTTGTTACCCGTGGTGAGGACGAGATGGTGAAACTTGTTGGAGAGGGACATCAGGATCATGCCCCGTATTCTGGCCTGAAGGTTCTCCTCCGTAACGTCCCGTTTCCTGCCGGCAAAGAGGGGATCGAGGGCCGTGACGAAACCATTGAAGAGACCCTCTATCGGGACGAGGTGAAATTTTATCCCCAGGTTCCGCGCCAGCTCTCTCGCATCGTCGACACTCTCGGGTGAAGATACGGCCGAGGGCATGGAGACACCGACAACGTTCCGCCTCCCGAGGGCCTGCACGGCCACGCAGGCAACGAGGGAAGAGTCTATTCCCCCCGAGAGGCCGATGACTGCCTTCTTGAACCCGTTTTTCCTGACATAATCGCGGGTCCCCGTGACGAGGGCGTCAAAAATCTCCCTCTCCAAAACGGGGCGTTCTGCAGAGCCGGCCATCCGGATTTTTTTCCTTCTCCTTGATTTCCTCTCCTCGGGGATATCGACGGTGCGCGGAGTCTCGCCGGCAATACGCATCCTCTTTTCTTCCTCCCGCATACGGGGATCGTGCAGCCTGCCCCGGAAAACGCCGGCAGTTTCGACGGTGTGAACATCCAGGGCCTCCTCGAAGAGGGGAAGCCGACCCACCACCTCGCCCTTTTCGTCCACGAAGATGCTTGCACCGTCAAACACCAGCTCGTCCTGGCCGCCGGTCATATTGCACCAGGCGAAAAAGGTCTTCGTATCGGCCGCCCGTGTGGAAATCATCTTTTCCCTCTGCTCCCATTTTCCGAAATGATATGGCGAAGCCGAAATGTTCACGATGATCTCCGCACCCGCTGCGGCTTCCACCACGTGCGGCCCGTCAGGATGCCAGATGTCCTCGCATATGGTCACGCCGATCTTGGCCCCGCGGAAGGAAAAAACGAGCGGTTGCCTTCCGGCGCAAAAGTATCTGTTCTCGTCGAAGACGCCGTAATTGGGAAGATACATCTTGTCGTAGCAGGCGTGAATCCTTCCCCGGTAGATGAGGGCGGCCGAATTGTAGATGTGCTCCTCCCTGCGAACAAAACCAACCACGGCGAGTATGTCCTGCGTCTCGGCCGCAATGCCCCGTATGGCCCGCTCCGATTCCTCCACGAAGTCCGGCCTGAGGAGAAGGTCCTCCGGCGGGTATCCGGTAACGGCAAGCTCGGGAAATACGACGATATCGGCGCCCCGGAATTTGGCCGCCCGAATGCAGCGCACAATCCTCTCGCTGTTGCCCGTGAAATCACCCACCACCTGATTCAGCTGCGCAATCCCTATCGAAATCATGACCGGCCCTTCCCTGGGGAAACCTTTACACCTATTATTTTTGAACTGGGCGAAAAAGGCAAGACTTCAACTGCAACGCATAAGGAGGGAAAGCCGGGGAACAGAAAGGCGTCTGCACCGTCGGAAGCATTCCGGCAGGCATCTTAAGGTCACATGTGTGCGGAATTATGAAACTTGTTGTGTATTTTTGTCTCTCATTATGTGGTATACCGAATTACCGGAGTTTAACCCGTTTTAAAACGACCCATGAGCAGGAACAGTTCCGTATATACGGGAGACTATGTCCTCCTGAACGCGTCAAATTTCCTCTACTCTCTCTACGCGACGATATTCATCTTCATGCCGCCCTTTCTCGACAGCATCGGGCTGAGCCCCTCCCGGATCGGATTC
Organism: Candidatus Deferrimicrobia bacterium; assembly: GCA_041563215.1. Taxonomy (GTDB): domain Bacteria; phylum Desulfobacterota; class Deferrimicrobia; order J040; family J040; genus WVXK01. The sequence goes on from JBFFNJ010000010.1 coordinate 13,703, forward strand.
GTCATGGCCACGGGGACCTTCGTATCCGTTGCCTTCAAACCCCTGGGGGGCTGGCTTGCCGACAGGACAAACAAGGTCCATTTCATAATCGGCGGCTCGATCATAGCCTCCCTGTCCACGCTCCCCTGGTTCTTCGTTCAGGCCCCCTCGGGGATGCTCTATCTCTACCGCATCTTCCAGGGCGTGGGGTACTCGTTTTTCGCCACCTTCGCCTACGCCCATATCGCCTCCCACGCCCCGCAGGAGAGGCGGGCGGAAGCGCTGGGGGTCTTCGGGTTGTCCTTCTTCATCCCCACCGCCATCGGGGGCTGGCTCGGAGAGGCAGCCATCGCGGCGTTCAGCTTCAACGCCTTCTTCCTCATGGGGGCATGCGTGGCTTTTTGCTCCGCCCTTCCCGCCCTGTGGCTAAAAGACAGGGTGAAAAAGGCGGGTATCGGCCCCTCCCGGGTTCTGAAGATTCTCCGCAGGGATATCCTCGTCTACGTCCTGCTCGCCCTGATTTTCGGCACGACCTTCGGCGGAATCTTCACCTTCCTTCCTCTTTTTCTCTTCAAAGAGGCAAGCGACGGGATTTTTATCTTCCTCCTCTTTTACTCCCTCTCGGTCATTTCCACGCGCACCGTCTGGAGAAAGGTGGTCGACGGCGTTGACAAGGACGTTTCCGTCATCCTTTCCCTCTCCCTGCTCGGATCGGGGACGGCCCTTCTCATGTTCTCCAACGACACGATCATCCTTATCGTTGCATCGGTCATCACGGGGATCGGGCACGGTTTTCTCTTCCCCTCCCTCTCGGCGCTGATCGTTGACGAGGCGGGAACCGAAAACAGCGGAATAAGCATGGCCCTCTTTACGGGGGCTTTCGACCTCGGCCTGGTTCTGGGATCGGGGGCGCTCGGAATGGTCCTGGAACACGGGGGCTTCCCCATCACCTTTTTCTCCCTGAGTCTCTTGCCCCTGATTGGCATTCCGCTCCTGTTCAGGAAAAGGGTGAAAAGTCTCTCTCCCCGGCCAGCCTCTTCAGGGAAAGAAGAGTAGAATTGGGCTATAATGAACGGTAGCTCGACGCACGAATGTATAAAAAGTGGAGCAAACATGGTTTTCGAGAGTTTTTTGTTCAGGCTCCTGGGGAACTTCATATCCATCATGCTCATTTCTTATGGCTTTTCGGGCATCACCGTTGCTTCCGTGGGAGACGGTATCCTGGCGGCGGTAATACTCGGACTCATCAACGCTTTCATAAAGCCCGCCGTCTTTCTCATCACCCTGCCGATAAACATCCTTTCCCTCGGCCTCTTTACTCTCCTTATCAATGCATTCATGCTCAAAGTCGTCGACTGGATGATTCCCGGTTTCAGCGTCGAAGGGTTTCTGACAGCGCTTTTTGGGGCCCTCACGGTGAGCATCGTATCGACAGTGATAACCTACATCGCAACGAGGTACCAGGAAGTGAGGACGTACAGGTGGTAAGGGACGTGGAAGGCACGGGGTCCGATCACATCGACAGGAAAAAGGCAAACGAGGCAAAGAAAATCAGAGCTGCAATGCTGTCGCTCGGGACCGGCATTTTTCTCTCCATCGCCAAATTTGTCGTCGCTATCATCACGGGGTCCCTCGGCGTCCTCTCCTCTGCGATAGACAACATAGGGGATATATTCATGTCCGCCGTGACCCTGGTCTCCGTGAAAAAATCCGCCGCCCCTCCCGACAAGGATCACCCTTACGGCCATGGAAAGGTAGAGGCGCTGGCAACGGCATTCCAGGTGGCCGTGATCAACGCCATCGGGGCATGGATAATCTACGAATCGATCCGGCGTTTCATCGTGGGCCAGGGCCCGAGACAAACCGAGGCCGGGATCGGCACGATGATTTTCTCCATCGTGGTGAGCTTCATCGTCGCCCGAAAAATCGAGCGAACGGGGCGCGAAACGGGATCTCCCGCCCTCACCGCTGACTCTCTGCACTTCAAGACGGATGTCTACTCCGGTGCCGGCATCCTCATCGCCCTGCTGCTCGTCAAGGTAACGGGCAACCCCCTGTTCGATTCCCTTGCCGGGCTCGTAGTGGGCATATTCATCATTCAGGCCACGTTCCCCCTCATAAAGGGGGTGCTCGACGACCTCCTCGACAGGGGACTGCCCGAGGATGTAAAGGAGGTCATAAATGGTATAATAGACAGGCACAGGCCCATGGTCGTGGACGTCCACGCCCTGAGGACGCGCAGTGCCGGTTCCACGAAACACATAGATTTCCACCTCGTCGTCTGCAGGCTCGCAACGGTGGAAGAGGCACACAGCCTGGCGGAACACCTCGAAATGGAAATTGAAGACACACTCGGAGATTCTCACGTGGTCACGCACATAGACCCATGCAAGGAGGAATGCCCCATGGAGGGGATATGCGAGGGGCTGCGTGAGAAGATGTTGAACCTCAGGAAACCCGGCAGGGAGAGGGACCGGGAAAAGTATTTCTTCGATGATTGACCCCGCGAAGGAAATGTGCGAACCACACACTCCCGAAAAACCAATTTCCAAGGGGAGAAAACCATGAGACTGTCTCTATTGATCGTCTTTATCGTCGTCGGCGGCGTGGGAATTTTCGCACTGCAAAACCAGAACACCCTTCAGGTAAGGTTTCTGAAATACGTCTGGGAAACATCGCAGAGCATCGTGATAATGGTGTCGGTAACCCTGGGACTTATCGGGGGGATACTCGCCATGGTTCCCGGGTCGATCAGGAGGTGGCGGAAGCTCAGGAACCTCGAGAAGATCGTGGCAAACATGAAAAAGCACACAGATGCAACCATGGAGGATCGGGAAAGCTGAAAAGAAGCAAACCGGCGGGCAATCCCCTGTCGAAGGAATGGGAACGACAGGTCCTGCGGGCGCTCTACCTTTTCTACAAGGAGTTCGGCCCCGGCGCAGCGCCCAACCTGAAAGGTCTCGATGTGGAAGCGGGGATCATGCGGCACGAGCTGGAAGACGCCGTCACTTCCCTCCGGGCCAAGGGACTCATCGAATACTGGGAGCTCGCTCCCGCTGTCAGGCTTACGGAAGAAGGGCTCCTCCTTGCAATTTCCTTGGAAAAAAGCCGTGAAGAAAAAGATTGAGCAGATGGAGGAGGCGCTCTCGATCAGGAGCGACCCCGGAAGAGCAAAACGAAACAGGGAAAACCCGGTGGACAATCTGATCCGGACCATCCTCTCCCAGAATACCAACGGCCCCCTGCGGGACCGGGCATACGCTTCCCTGAAAGAGAGGTTTCCCACCCATGATGCGATCGCAGCGGCACGCCCGTCGGAAATCGCCATGGCGATACGGGTTGCCGGCCTGGCAAATCAGAAGAGCACTGCGATTCGTGATGCTCTCGCCGGGATGAGAAGGCAGGGGGGAGAGATAAGCCTGGACTTCCTAAAAGACGTGCCAACCCAGGAGGCCATTGACTACCTCACGGGTTTCAGGGGGATCGGAGACAAAACGGCGGCCATTGTCATGCTGTTCAGTTTCGGCCGCAAGACCTTCCCCGTCGACACGCATATCCAGCGGATCGCAAAGCGAGTGGGCCTGGTACCCCATACCTACACCCCCGAAAAGATACGAAGGGCCGTTGAACCCCACATCACGGAAGGCATGGCACAGCAGCTCCACGTGAGCCTCATCCAGCTCGGGAAGAGCGTCTGCAGGCCGAAGGAACCCGCGTGCAGCAGCTGCCCGCTGCGCTCTCTGTGTAAATTCGCAAGCGAGGGGGGAGAGAGCAATTGATTCTGGTAACGTGTGTGCAGGCGCTTCTCATCGCCTTCTATACCCTTGTAATCGGCTCGGCAATCGTGTTGCTCGTTCTCATCGTCCGGATTCCGGGAATCCAGAACACAGCCTACAGCCTTTCCAAGATATACTGTGTGCTCTCACTGAAGACCTGTTTCGTGAAATTACGGGTCAAGGGAATCGAGAATATAGATCCGGAGGGGCAATACGTGTTCATGTCGAACCACGTGTCTTACTTCGACATTCCCGCCGTGGCCATGGCCATCCCCAACCAGATGAGATGGGTGTACAAGAAAGAGCTGGCAAAGATACCATTTTTCGGGTGGGCGATAAATGCGATCGGCCACATCCTGGTGGACCGGGGGAACCGGTCCCAGGCAATAGAGAGCCTCAAGAGCTCCCTTTCCCGTCTTTCCGGCAACGCATCGATCATGATATTTCCGGAAGGAACGAGGAGCAAATCGGGTGACCTGTTACCCCTCAAGAAGGGAGGCTTTCACATCGCCCTGTACAGCGGATTTCCCATCGTCCCGGTAGCCATCAGGGGAAGCGGTGACATCATGAGGAAGGGTACCTTCAGGATCTTCCCGGGGACGATCGAAGTTGAAATATTTTCCCCGATAGAAACGGATGGATACGGGACGGACCGGATACACGAGCTGCTAGAGCGGGTGCAGAAGGTAATGCAGGACGGGGTAAACAGGCAAACAGCACACAGCTCCCCCTCCCGTGAATAGCCCGGTGCGAGCAGCAGGTCCCCGCCAGAAGAAACAGCGAACTTTGCATTGTGAAGGATGGAATCGGTAGTCCCGAGAAACCAGTTTCGCGTTTAGAGTTTATCGTTTCGAGTTAAACAGTATCGTTCAGGAAATCCCAACATCTGTTCTTCGTGGGTTTTCATTCCGCACTCCGCATTCCGAATTACCCTTTGTTTCCTGGAACCCTTGGACCCTCGGACCCTGCCATCAGACGATTTGTTATTCCGCATTCCGAATTCCGATTTCCGCATTACCATCCCCTCCAGCTTCACCCCTCTCCCCGCGATCCACCATGGTGCAGGCCCTGCTTTCGGCCAACTGCCGATTGACTTTTCGCCCGATATTTCGGAAAATTTGAAGACCGATCCAAATGGTGCAGGGGAGGAAAAATGGTCCAGAAAACGAAGAAAATCTGGTTCGACGGGAAATTTGTCAGCTGGGAGAAGGCCACGGTTCACGTCCTCTCCCACACCCTTCACTACGGGGTAGGCGCTTTCGAGGGCATACGCTGTTACCGGACGATAAACGGCTCCTCCGCTGTCTTCCGTCTCAAGGAGCACGTGGACAGGCTTTTCGACTCGGTGCACATCCTCTCGTTGAAAATTCCCTTCAGGAAAAGGGAAATTGTCGACGCGGTCAAGGAGACACTGAGGGTGAACAAACTCCGGCAGGGCTATATACGGCCGGTGGTCTTCATCGGGGCCGGGGACATGGGGCTCTTCGTGAGGAAGAACCCCGTTCACACGGCAATCGCCGTGTGGCCCTGGGGTGCCTACCTGGGGGACGACGGTCTGGAAAAGGGTATCCGGGCAAAAGTGTCGTCCTTTACCCGGCATCACGTTAACGCTTCTATGACGAAGGGAAAAATCAACGGATACTATGTAAACTCCGTCCTTGCCAAGTGGGAGGTCGTGAAGGCGGGATATCAGGAGGCGATCCTTCTCGACACGGAGGGGTACGTATCGGAAGCGTCGGGAGAAAACATATTCATGGTCAAGGACGGAGCGATCAAAACCACCCCGCTTACGTCGATCCTCCCGGGAATAACGAGGAGTTCCGTCATCACCATTGCCGGCGATCTGGGGCTCGAGGTGAGCGAGGAGCGCTTTACCCGGGATGAGCTCTACACGGCAGACGAGGTCTTCTTCACCGGCACCGCCGCGGAAATCACTCCCGTTCGGGAGATCGACGACAGGAGGATCGGAAGGGGAAGGCCCGGGAAGATCACGAAGGCCCTCCAGACCGCTTTCTTCGACATCGTCGGCGGAAAGAACGCACGGTACGAGACCTGGCTCGATTACGTTGAGTAGAAGCCCCCTCCTGTCCGGCGCGGCCATGGTAAAATACTCTCAATGGTCGTTAACGAAATCTTCACCAGCATTCAGGGGGAATCCACCTCCCAGGGCCTTCCCTTCTGCTTTGTCAGGCTGACGGGCTGCAACCTGCGGTGTGCCTACTGCGACACCACCTACGCGTATGAAGAGGGCAGGCTCATGGACATCCCGGCAATAGCTGCGGAAGTGGAAAGGCTGGGGATTCCAAGAGTTCTCATAACGGGCGGGGAACCCCTCCTGCAAGGGGAAACCGCGGAGCTCATCGACCTTCTCGTGAACATGGGGTTCGCCGTTTCCCTCGAGACCAACGGCTCTTTGCCCCTTGCCGGCCTTGACGGCTCATGCGTTAAAATCGTCGACGTGAAGACCCCCGGGTCCGGTGCGGGAGGGTCATTTCTGGAAGAAAACCTTTGCTGCCTCGGCAAAACAGACGAGATCAAGTTCGTCGTTACAGACCGGGAAGACTTCGACTTCGCCCGCGCTTTCATCGACGAAAAGCTCCGTTCCTTCCCGGGCACGGTGCTCTTATCCCCCGCATGGGGGTACGTGGAGGCCGGAACCCTTGCCGGCTGGATCATCAAAGAGCGGCTGCAGGTTCGGCTCAACGTGCAGCTGCACAAAGTCATATTCGGAAGCAATGCACGGGGTGTGTGAAGATGATACACGAAAGGGGTGTGGTCCTCGTTTCCGGCGGGATGGATAGCTGTATCCTGGCCGGATTTGCAATGAGGGAGGTAAGGCAGCTCCTGTTTCTCCATGTCCGGTACGGCCAGAGAACGGCCGAGAGGGAACTCAGGGCCTTCCACGATATCGCCGACCATTACGGGGTCAGGGAGCGGCTCGTGGCGGACATCTCCTACCTGGAAAAAATCGGCGGCTCCTGTCTGACAGACGAGGAAATAGACGTCCCCCTCGGGGATTTCCGTGAAGACGTGATCCCCCTGTCCTACGTGCCGTTCAGAAACGCCCATTTCCTCTCCATCGCCGTTTCCTGGGGAGAGGCCAGGGGCGCAACGGCGGCATATATCGGAGCCATCGAAGCAGACAGCAGCGGATACCCCGACTGCAGACGCACCTTCATCGAGGCCTTCAACAGGGCCGCCAGTCTGGGGACGAGGCCCGAAACCGATATCGTCATCAAAGCCCCGTTTGTCGGCCTCATGAAGAAGGACCTCATCCTGATGGGAAAGTCCTTGAATGCTCCTCTCCATCTTACCTGGTCGTGCTACCGGAACGAAGACATTGCCTGCGGTGCCTGCGATTCCTGCTACCTGAGGCTGCAAGCCTTCAAAAGTGCGGGGATTCAGGACCCGATACCATACAGCTCGAGGCAAGGAGAAACAGCCAGACCGTGAAGAAACAACTCAGAAGAGCATCACAGATTCTGTTCCTGCTGATCTTCTTCATCCTCCTGATAAAGACGGACTACAGCGGGCAGAACGAGATTCCCTATCCCGTGAAGATATTCCTGGACTTCGACCCCCTGGCCTTTCTGTCAACGCTCATATCGGCGCACACCGTGCCTCTCATGCTGCTCCTCTCCCTTTCCCTGGTCGTCCTCACGATATTCCTCGGGAGGGTCTTCTGCAGCTGGGTATGCCCCCTCGGGACCCTGACGAATGCCGTCTCCTTTTACGGCAAGCCCCACGAGGGACGCAGGGGAGAAAAGAGCAGGCATGCAAGGTACAAATACCTCCTCCTTTTCTTCGTCCTGGGCGGCGCGCTGGCCGGGATCGAGATAGCGGGAATATTCGACCCTGTCTCTCTCATCATCCGGTCCCTCTCCCTCTCCGTCATTCCCGCATTCGACTGGCTCGCCAGGGCCGTCCTCGAACCCCTCTATGTAGCAAACATCCCGCTTATTTCGGAACTCGCAGACCTTGTGCTCTCGCTTCTGGAAAAAACCATCCTCCCCTTCAGGAGCGTCTTCTTCAGGCAGGCGCTCCTCGTGGGGCTGCTTTTCGCCGGAATCCTGGCAGCCGGCCGCATAACCACCAGGTTCTGGTGCCGGTATCTGTGCCCCCTCGGAGCGCTTCTCGGCCTTTTCTCCCGGTTCCAGATCCTCAAGCTCACCATGAACGAACGCTGCAATGCCTGCAACCTCTGCTCCGCCGTCTGCCAGGGCGGTGCGCGCCCGCACGTGAGGGACGGATGGTCTTCCACGGAGTGCATCATGTGCTTCAACTGCGAGAAGGAGTGCCCGGAAGAGGCGCTGGAGTGGGTATTTTCCCTGAAGGGCACGAGCAGAGACAGAATCGAGATTCCCAGGCGGAGGTTCGTCCAGGCCTTCGGGCTGGGGATCGTCACGGTGGCCTTTCAGAAATCTTCCCCTGCAGGGCAAGTGACGCCTCCGCTCCTCATCCGTCCTCCCGGCTCCCTCGCCGAGGAAGAGTTTCTCCGAAGATGCATCAGGTGTGGCGAATGCATGAAGGTCTGCATAACGGGAGGCCTGCAGCCTACCCTGCTGGAGGCGGGAATCGCGGGAATCTGGAGCCCCCTGCTCGTCCCGAAGATCGGCTACTGCGAATTCAACTGCACGCTGTGCGGGCAGGTCTGCCCCACGGGCGCCATTAAAGAGCTGACGCTTCCGGAAAAGAAGAAAACCAAGATCG